>NZ_BAAGYK010000011.1:0-15026 GCF_054779355.1 Azotobacter armeniacus | reverse complement strand
CGGCAATCAGCGACAGGGTCCACAGGCCGAACTCGAAGCGGTATTGCAGCGGCGAGTGGTCCCGAACGGCCTGTGCCAGCCAGCGCATTTCCTCGGCACTGATCCTGGGCGGACGTCCGGGAACCGGCTTGGCGAGCAGGGCGTTCTGTCTGCCATTGGCGAAGTCGGACAGCCAGCGAAAGACGCTGCGGATATTGACGCCGAAGGCGGCCGCCACGCTTTGGACTGTCTGCCCTTCGCGAACGGCCTTGATCGCCTGTTGACGCATGACCTGGAGGGAGTGGTGGTCAATTGCCCGACCGTCGGAGTTTCGTTTGCATTTCATGGGGGTATTGTCTCTCAATATGACAATACTTTCGATAGGCTTAGTAAGTGCCCGACAAAAAGTCAGGTTTCAATCCTTGCCAAAACCGGTCACGGGCAACCTCAAGGGTCAAGGGTCAAGGGTTTGAGGGACATGTGTAAATGGTATGCACTCGCAAATGACAACCTGACTTTTTGCTAACCGCTTATTAGCCGCTGACGCAAGCTTGAGTTGCATGGCAGTTACGCGAGATAAAGCTCCTTCGTCAGGAATTCATCTGTGGTGCTGATGAAATCCTCTAAGACAAGGTTGACTGCATCAAAGATATCTCGTAGCTCACCGTTCTTGATCCCCTTGCCAGCGTCAGAGAGGGAGAGTTCTCCATGAGCGATTTTGTTTCTCTTATTTTTGACGGTCAGTACGTGTTGAGTTTTTCCTCGAAACTTAGGTGCACTCATGCCATACTCATCGGCTATCTCGCCTAATCGCCGCGCATCCAAGTTTCCAGAGAATATGGTCTTCCTTTTAAGGAAGTCATGAATCGATGGAAAACGAAGATCTTCAGCCAGGATCTTTTGCTTCATGGCTTCTACCTTCGATGCGTCCTTCAAATCGGCTGAGCGGCCTTTTCCGAAGCTATACTCCAACATGCGCCTCTGAAGCTTTTCCGTAAGCTCGCTGTACTTCCGAAGCCCAAGCCGGTGATGTACTTTCTCAAGTGTGGCGTAGGCCGTGGCTTCGATGTTGTTATAGAGCGCCACGAAAAAGCTCGCCTTTAGGACAACGATCACCTCGATTTTTCCCCGCTGATCTGAAACTTCCTCAATGTGGGTGAACAGTCGGTTGATCGAGACGTTGCGCTCAAGGAGATCTGACGTGATGCCTTTCATGACCCTAGCCCTTGACCGAAAGGGCAAGAATGCGGTCTTTAATATAGCTGATGCGCTTGTTCAAGTTATCCGAGGAGTGCGTGCGATATTGCCCGGTTACCGACTTGTTGAAGTCTCGATCTTGCAGGAAAAATCTTACGTCAATTTTCATCGGAAGCTTGAGATTGGGAGCTTCCTCAAGTGCGAGATGGCTGCCAACGGAAACTGCTTCGAAGAAAATTCGGGATACTTCTTTTCCTGCGCTTTTTGAAAACCCGAACTCAAAGTTTTCTACAACGAAGTCGACCATGCGATTAAATATGAAAAGCTTGTGTTGCTCCTCCTCTTTACTGAAGGATTCACGCTTCTCGTCCATATAATCGTCCAGCGCCTTGCTAACACTTCTCGAGAACTCGCTGTACTTAGGGCGCATGTCAATGAGGGCGAAGAATCTCAGGACAAGTTCTTCGTGCTCCTGGCGATTCCGCACGGTTTTAGAGAGGATAACGGAATCGCGGAATTTTTGATTTGCCGCGCATTTTGAGTAAATAAAGTCTGTGAAAGGCCCGCGATAGATACCTTTCCGGGTTTCCATATTGCGGAGGATGTCGCTGCCCTTGTTGATACGCTCAAAGAGGTCGTTCTTCACTTCCTCGGTAGCACTTTCAGAAAGAACTATTACGGTGATGGTCATATTGTTGAATTTGCGTTTCCTCGAAACGTCAAAATCATTATATGACATACCGTTGAGCTTGGTGACCTTTTCTAGGTTTTCCAGTGTCAGATCGTTACTGAGGAAGGCGCTCAAGGTTCTTACGCGCTGCGAGCCATCCACAATCTCGAGGCGGCCATCTTTATTCTCGGCTACAAAGATGGGCGGAATGGGTAGTCCAAGGACGATAGATTCGATCAGTCGAGATTGTCGTGATGTGTCCCAGACAAAATCTCGCTGGTAGTCTGGCACGAAAATTTCGTTTTCATTTTCATCAATCTTGTCCAAGTACTTTTTAACAAGAATCTCAATGGTAAAGTCTTTGCTATCATAAGCTACGGCTTTTTTTAGCTCAATGATTTGATCTTCAACGTCGTTCATCGCACATCCTTGATTATGGAGAGCCGCACTTGCGGAGCTTGAAGATATCAAATGACTATGCCGCCGTCGAGTATGCGGCGGGAGATTAACTTTGTCAGAAGAGGGAATCTACCTGCGGCGCATCGGTTTCGAGGTTTTGTTTGTTGCCTATCCTACTTTGAGGTGAAGTGAATTTCCTACGGTTTCCTAAGGCGCCACAACCGACTGCTGTGGGTCGGCCAGCGACCATTCGACGGTATCGGTGCTCCTTCTAACCAGAACAGTTGCAAGCTTTAGCCTTCATCTGGAGGAGCTAATCATGAACGCAACGCCTATTGATGCTGAGCATCAGCCTTGGAATAAAGGAAAACTGGTTGGTCAGAAAGCACCGCTTAGGCTCAAGGATATCTGGGCCATCCGTGTCAGATTGCAAATCGCTGAAAAAACGCGCGATCTTGCACTTTTCAATCTGGCAATCGATAGCAAGCTGCGAGCCTGCGATCTGGTCAAGCTTCGGGTCCGGGACATAGCCCACGGAGACCGAGTCGCGTCACGTGCCATTGTTATGCAGCAGAAGACACAACGCCCTGTGCAGTTTGAAATCACTGAGCAGACAAGGGACGCCCTAGGAAACTGGATTCGGCACGCAATGCTCCGTGCGGAGGATTTTCTCTTTCCGAGTCGGCTGCACGATTCTGATCACCTATCTACCAGACAGTATGCTCGCATCGTTGATGGCTGGGTAACGGCGATCGGCCTGGATCCCACTGCGTACGGAACCCATACGATGCGTCGAACAAAAGCCTCACTGATCTACCGACGGACGAAGAATCTTCGAGCTGTCCAGCTACTGCTAGGCCATACGAAGCTCGAAAGCACGGTGCGATACTTGGGTATTGAGGTCGACGACGCGCTGGAGATAGCCGAACAGACGGAGGTGTGAGCCAGGTCGGCTGGCGATCATGAGCTCTGTGGTCGCCAGCTGGCCAAGTGCGGTGTTCGTAGTGCGTCATCGAGGGTCCGGTCAGAAATGAGGGCGGACGTCGAGAGAAGCCTGGAACATGGCTGCTCTCGACCCAGAGGAAACGGCATAGGATGGAGAGGTGGGAGATGGTAGAAGTTGCCGAAAACTGCATGGCTGGCTGAGCTATTGATTGTCTTAAATACGTCATTGACGTATGCTCTGCCCATGCTGACTATCATCGAATCTCCGCTGTTCACCAAGCTCTGGCCCGATTACTGGACGGAGGATGAGCGTGGTGCCTTCATGACCTTCCTCGCCAGCAACCCCGAAGCCGGCGCTGTCATTCCCGGCACCGGTGGTTGCCGCAAGGTGCGCTGGGGGATAGAAGGACGCGGCAAGAGCGGTTCCGTGCGCGTCATCTACACTGCGCAGTTGGCCAGCGGAGCCCTGGTTGCCCTGTTGATTTACGGCAAGGGCGCTACCGACAACATTCCGGCGCATATCCTGCGCAAGATCGCCAAGGAGATGAATCATGCCCCTGACTGAGAAAGAACTGCTTGAGCGAGACGCCAAGCGCAACATCGGCGAGGAGCTGTTGGCCGCCATTGTCGATGTCAAGGCAGGACGCCACGGCGCCGTGCATCGCGTGGAATTGACCGAGGCCGCCGAGGCGCGCAGCAAAACCGGGCTGTCGCAGCCGAAATTCGCTGAGTTGCTGGGAGTGTCGGTGCGCACCCTGCAGGAGTGGGAACAAGGTCGCCGCTCGCCATCTGGCGCTGCGCGCTCACTGCTGCATATCGCCGCCCAGCGTCCAGACGTATTCCGGGACGTACTTTCGGGCTGAGTGCGCACAGAGCAGAAATGAGAAAACTGCTCAGATGACCATCATGCCTGTAAGTCGCGTGATAAGCGGAGTTCGGCCAGATGTGGACATTCCTTGTGCCCGCTACCGACCCAAACCTACCTGTCACGTCAGGTAACAAGCAGCCATAAGTGACCGTTTGAATCTGGCCGCTTCCAGGCAAATACAGTCATTTATACGCTCTACTAAGGCCGAGGCGTTTAACTTCACGCATCAGCGACTACAGCGAAAGCGATTTCGATGGATAAGTCGTCATCCAATGCTGAAGGCACCGAATGGGAAATCTGCCGCAGCACGGAGCTCACTGCCTCCGGATGTTTGTTGCTCTCGACGCCTGCCTCCGCAGCACACGGTGGCTCACAAAATTTAACGCTCACCCTGGCTACCTGTTGCATATAGTGGACAGGAAGCTGACTTTTTATCCGAAGAAGCGAAGGTTTCTGAGGGCAGCTCTAGCGATGTATGACGAAATAAGCTTGGTTACTCGAACATAAAACGTTAAATTCAGACGGGCAAAGCGCCATCATTTCGCTCACCTCATAGAGCTACCTACACCGAAAATAGGATTTGACAATGGGACGTTTGTTAGTTGTTAAGGAATCAAGCAATTTCAATCCGGACCTGGGAAACGTTACACCTGTAGCATTGGAGCACGAGGATGGCAGCTTTAGGAAAGTTTCTATTTCAGAATTCCCTAACTCTGGTATTTTTATTTCAAAAGAATATATTAAGATTGATGAGTCATTTAAAGATGATGAGTTATTTATAATTAGAGAGTGGCACGAAACCGATAATGAATGGCAGGAAGATAAAAGAAAGCAAAAATATTATTCAAAGGGAGAGTGGGCTGAGCGGCTAGAGCACAATACTCTAATTCCAGTTATCAAAATGCCAATGCCCGATATAGATACTGGAAAAGTTAGCTTGGGCTACGACCTCCCTCGGAATATACTTTTTTTTATTGAGGATGGTGGAGCAGTAAATGGGCCGTTCTTGGCTACAAAAGATGAAGATGGCTGGTTCCTGACTCCGTCAACGGGACTAACTCCTTTAAACCTTCCTACAGATCACATAGCTCGATTCGACAAGATCGATTTAGAGCATAGCGGGGAGCTTCTTCGTTTTGAGATTAGAGGAGGGTTGCGAACTTTCATTACTTCCCTTAAGAAACTAGAAAAACTAGATTTTGAGAAGGTCGATTATATATCGGCCTCTCGGCTGATTAAGTATTATGCAAAATCAGGTTTTGGTAAAGGAAACCCAACCTTAGGAAAGAATGAAGCAACCAAACTGACGCAGATAATTGATGCATACAAAAAGAAAAACAAGGCGATGGATAATGATCAGCGCCTTAAGCGGTTAGAACTCGTCCTGGCCGACTTCCTTGAGGACGATGGATATGGTAAAGCTATAATTGAAGAATTTCTTCTAGATAACATTGAGGGAAAAAAATATCTGGATGGCTATTTTGATAAAAATAAGGACATCCTTATCAAGGAGAAAATCCAAGAAATTGATGCCCAAACTATCGAAAGAAAGGAACAGATCCAGCGTGAAATAAATGAAATGACCCGTATTGCAGAGCTCAAAAGGAAAGAGTTGGAGAGGATAGAGGAGGATGTGGAGTGTGCCCGGGTTACAGCGGACCTGAAAGTTAAAAAAATCCAAGAGCAGTCGGCGGAGCAGGCTCATCAAAGCTTGCTTGAGAAACAGATGTTGCTCACAAATGCAAATACGGAACTTGAGCAAAAAATAAAGGATAACCAAAGAAATCTGGAGGAGATTTTAGAGAAAAATCAAGACCTCAAAAAAGTTGTGAGTTTGAAAGAGGAAATCCAGTTTCAACAGCGGACTAATCAGGATAGACAAAAGGAGATTATTGAGCTCGAAAGAATATTGGAAAGTCAGAAGACGTTAATTGCCTCTCCTCAATTAGGAGAAAAATTGACGGAGCTGAAAGCGCTGATCCAAATGCTTAACGGCAAGCCAGGTTACGAAGCAAAGCTAGATATCAAGCCGGCTCAGTTAAAAACATCCGAAGTGGAACTGACCAAGGTAAACCGTTCCGACTACATTCACCATTTGCTTAATACTTTTCATGCTGATGAAGGGCGTCCATTTACGTATGACGAGATGGCCAACTTAGTTATCAGTACTACTCAGTCATTTCTCACCATACTATCCGGTCCGCCTGGTACAGGTAAAACGTCTACAGCATTGCGATTGGCACAGGCATTAAGTCTTAATAGTTTGGATGAAGAGCAGGAGGCGGGTAACTTTTTAAATGTTGCCGTTGGGCGTGGCTGGGTAGCGGGAAGGGATATTTTAGGCTTTTATAATTCGCTCAAAGATGTTTATCAGCCGTCACGAAGCGGGCTGTATCAATTTCTTAAAAATAAAGATGTTTCAGCTGAAAAATTTACTAAGCTCGTGCTTCTTGATGAAGCAAACTTATCCAGCGTAGAGCATTACTGGTCCGACTTTCTGGGAATGTGTGACACTGAGGGTGTTAAGCGACGTATTGATTTAGGTATCCCGGATGCCTCTCAGCGTTTTCTTGATGTTGGCCCTAATGTGAGATTTATCGCCACGATAAATAACGACGCTACTACCGAAAGACTCTCGCCAAGACTGATCGATCGCGCGCCAATTATTTCTCTTGGTGATGATGTGAGTTTGGAAGATGTTTCGTCATTGTTGAACTTGCATGGATTTAATGGTGCAATACCCCACTCACAGATGAATCAGGCCTTCAACATCTCATCCAGTGAAGCTGATTTCCTGCCGGATGAACAAGCATCACTTGAGCAAATTTTAGCGATCCTTTCCTCCCAAACCGCTAAAACCAGTTCTATTCACATTAGCAAACGTAAGATTAATGTAATTAAACGATACTGCTATATCGCAAATGAGTTGGGTGGTATGCGTAACAGACCTCTTGACTATGCAGTGGCTCAACACATTTTGCCAGCAATTGAAGGGTACGGAGCTGCATTCCGAGATCGATTAGTAAAACTTGAGCAGAAACTTAGTGATTTTGATTTGAATGTCTCAAGAAGAGCTCTAAAAAATATAATCGAAGAGGGGGATAATTACGCGGATACTTACTCATATTTCTAGGATGATTATATGAAGTTCACTGCTAAAATTATAAGCGGGAAACGTAATGGCTTAGAGATTGAGTTGGTTACAGCCCACTCACCGAATCATGTATATTTTCTTGAAGATGAAGCAATTGAGTTTAGAGCTGAGTCTAGTTCTCATCTAGAAGATTTATTTTTGTGTCTCCACGAGAACGAAATAGCAGCGACCAATAGCTATAAGGAGGGCGATGGCTGGATTTATGAGTGGAAGCCAAAATCTCTGTCCAAATGGGGGTACGAGTGTTTCTTTCATAATTATTATGGAATGGCGGAACTCGCGCTAGCAATAAAGTCAG
Source organism: Azotobacter armeniacus (assembly GCF_054779355.1). Classification (NCBI taxonomy): domain Bacteria; kingdom Pseudomonadati; phylum Pseudomonadota; class Gammaproteobacteria; order Pseudomonadales; family Pseudomonadaceae; genus Azotobacter; species Azotobacter armeniacus. The sequence continues at coordinate 7,516 of NZ_BAAGYK010000011.1, read as the reverse complement.
AGGGGATGGGGGAGCGGGTCCTTATCGAGCAGTTCTCGCCCGTGGAAGTTTTGGCTAAAAAGATAAATGCTGAACGAGCCGAGAAAATGTTGTGGTTTCTAGCTTCTCACGATAACGAGGCGCTTTCCGCTTTTTTTCGAGTTACCCGACTAAAGGCTGGATTCAAGGAAGGTGAAAGATCGGTAGGGTTTCTGATCGAACAGCTAGAAAGGAATATATTGTTATTGGTAGCAGAATTGCCAAAAATATATTCCAAGCCGATTGTAAAACTTACCCCTGTAACAAAGATGGTGGTTTTTTCAGAAAACTCGCTGGCCGACGATACAACTTTGGCCTGGATTGCAGAGAACTGTGATGGTTTGTATCCGGTGGACGACGCGGAGAGAGCTTTACTTGAATTTGAAGGAATTTTCTATTCATCAGAAAAAATTCTGGAGAACCATTTAAAAGAAGAACTAAATATTTATGAAAACCAAGTAGTGCATGGTTTTATTATTTCTCTAATGAGGGCGACATCGGAGCTTCTTCAGCGGCTAGAGGATTACCCCTCATCAAAAATCAGGCCGCAGCAAGACCTTTCCGGATATCTTTCATTTTTCTCGCAACTGAGTAGATTTGCCAAAACTATCAACAGGAATAAGGTTGAGAGATGTAGAGAGTTACTAAGCACTCTACAAAGGCTGAAGCGAATTTGCAATGAACAAATTCCAGTTGTAAATCCTGTTATAGGTACGCCTCAGTTTACGCGTAAGGCCCGATACAATCTTCATTATCAAAAAATATTTCACAAGGTTATTGCTTGGCACCGATTTGGCTCTCCAGACTGGAGCGTTCAAGAGGAGCTATTCTCAATTCAAAGTATTCCTAAGTTGTTTGAATACTATTTGCTTTTCTTGGTGAAGCATCATTTGGACACTGAGGATGTTCTTGGTGATAAATTTGAGCTTAAACAGAATCCTGTTTCGGAGAAAAATGATTTCGAATATGCATGGGGCGCATATCGTATCAAGTTGATGTATGAGTTGAAAGCGTGGACTCACGATCACTCCTATTCTAATGATTCCCCCATTATTAACTCTGAGGGGTGGATGGTAAATCAAAATAGCGGGGAGCTAAGGCCTAGAGGGCAAACAGGGCCAAATGCTAATCGCTCCCCTGATATTATTTTAAGTGTCGCTGGGCCGAGCGGTGATCAGCGCCACCTAATTATTGATGCGAAGTATACAAATAGTAAAAAGGCTTTTACCCACTATCTACCTGAATTGACCATGAAATACTTGCATGGCCTACATGAAAAGGATAGTGGCAAAAACCTATCCATGGGCTTAATGATTGTTAACCCAAGTGAGCATTGCGCGTCTCGGCATTTTCACCACCATCGATATAGTATTTATGGAGCGAGCCCCGTTTCTCCTGCATTGCTAGTGAGCTCTATCGCCCCAGGGGCAGCGGAGAATCTAAATTCAGACTTTAAGAAAAACCTCTCACAGATTTTATACTTGATACGTTCAGGTCTGCAGGGTTCTGATTGTAGGCCTTATCTGGAGGTGGTCGCTTAAATAATACTTTATCCCTGCAATCGATTCTTGGACGACCGTCAGCCCTCGCTACCGAAGGGGGCTGTCGGCTCTAGCTTTTAATGGAAAGCCGCAATCTTCAAAACGCTTCTGAATGGATGCTAATTGTCGCAGCTAAAAGCCAACGAACGCCCGATTTTGGTCGATTCTGTTGAAAACAGTCGACTCCAACAGTTTCGAGCATTTTTAGGGGGTGCTTGACCTCTTACCCAAGGGGCGATTGTCGCGTATACGCGATTCTAGGAAGTCGGTTTTCCTGAGAGTCTGCATGTCTCATGCGAAAAACCGACTTTTTCAACAGAATCGGCCGTTCTCTGCCGGCCCTCACTGGCAGCTCTGGGTCGACTCCAGCCACAAGCAACGGAAGGCTCAACCCTCCACCCTATGCCCACCCCGCCACGTCGCCCGCCCGATGCGCCCTCCCGCCAATCGCGCTATCCTGCGCAGTCCCGTATCCGCCTGATTTCCGAGAACCGTCATGCCTGACTATCGCTCGAAAACCTCCACCTTCGGCCGCAACATGGCCGGCGCCCGCGCGCTGTGGCGCGCCACCGGGATGAAGGACGAGGACTTCAAGAAGCCGATCATCGCCGTCGCCAACTCCTTCACCCAGTTCGTGCCCGGCCATGTGCACCTGAAGGACCTCGGCCAGCTGGTCTGCCGCGAGATCGAGAAGGCCGGCGGCGTGGCCAAGGAATTCGACACCATCGCCGTCGACGACGGCATCGCCATGGGCCACGACGGCATGCTCTATTCGCTGCCGTCGCGCGAGATCATCGCCGACTCCGTGGAGTACATGGTCAACGCCCACTGCGCCGACGCGCTGGTGTGCATCTCCAACTGCGACAAGATCACCCCCGGCATGCTGATGGCCGCCCTGCGCCTGAACATCCCGGTGGTGTTCGTCTCCGGCGGACCGATGGAAGCCGGCAAGACCAAGCTGGCCAGCCACGGCCTCGACCTGGTCGACGCCATGGTCGCCGCCGCCGACGCCAGCTGCTCCGACGAGAAGGTCGAGGAATACGAGCGTAGCGCCTGCCCGACCTGCGGCAGCTGCTCGGGCATGTTCACCGCCAACTCGATGAACTGCCTGACCGAGGCCCTCGGCCTGTCGCTGCCGGGCAACGGCACCACCCTGGCCACCCACAGCGATCGCGAGCAGCTGTTCCTGCGCGCCGGCCGGCTGATCGTCGAGCTCTGCCAGCGCTACTACGGCGAGGGCGACGAGTCGGTGCTGCCGCGCTCGATCGCCAGCTATAAGGCGTTCGAGAACGCCATGACCCTGGACATCGCCATGGGCGGCTCGACCAACACCATCCTGCACCTGCTGGCCGCCGCCCAGGAGGCCGAGGTCGACTTCGACCTGCGCGACATCGACCACCTGTCCCGCCGCGTGCCGCAGCTGTGCAAGGTGGCGCCGAACATCCAGAAGTACCACATGGAAGACGTGCACCGCGCCGGCGGCATCTTCGCCATCCTCGGCGAGCTGGCCCGCGGCGGCCTGCTGCACACCGACGTGCCCACCGTGCACAGCCCGAGCATGCACGACGCCATCGCCCAGTGGGACATCACCCAGACCCGGGACGAGGCCGTGCACACCTTCTTCAAGGCCGGTCCGGCCGGCATCCCCAGCCAGGAGGCGTTCAGCCAGTCGACCCGCTGGCCGAGCCTCGACACCGACCGTTTCGAGGGCTGCATCCGCAGCGTGGAGAACGCCTACTCCAAGGAGGGCGGCCTGGCCGTGCTCTACGGCAACATCGCCGAGGACGGCTGCGTGGTGAAGACCGCCGGCGTGGATGAATCCATCCTGGTGTTCGAAGGCACGGCGAAGATCTTCGAGAGCCAGGACGCCGCGGTGAAGGGCATCCTCGCCGACGAGGTGAAGGCCGGCGACGTGGTGATCATCCGCTACGAAGGCCCGAAGGGCGGCCCGGGCATGCAGGAAATGCTCTACCCGACCTCGTATCTCAAGTCCAAGGGACTCGGCAAGCAGTGCGCCCTGCTCACCGACGGCCGCTTCTCCGGCGGCACCTCGGGCCTGTCGATCGGCCATGCCTCGCCGGAAGCGGCCGCGGGCGGTGCCATCGGTCTGGTGGAAGACGGCGACAAGATCCTCATCGATATTCCCAACCGCAGCATCAACCTGCTGGTCTCCGCCGAGGAGCTGCACGCCCGCCGCCTGCACCAGGACCACAAGGGCTGGAAACCGGCCGCGCCGCGCGCGCGCAAGGTCAGCACCGCGCTCAAGGCCTACGCCCTGCTCGCCACCAGCGCCGACAAGGGCGCGGTGCGCAACAAGGCGCTGCTCGACGGCTGAGGTCCGTAGGGTGGATGGCCACCCCGTGGAAAACCGCGCCAGCGTTTTCCACCGGCCAGCGCCATTGGTGGGAAAGGCCTGCGGCCGTTTCCCACTCTACGCATCCGAAGAGCCCCGCAGGCTGGTGGAAACCTTTGCGGGGTTTACTCTTTCGCAGGTCCGTAGGGTGGAAAACCGCGCCAGCGTTTTCCACCGGCCGGCGCTAATTGGTGGGAAAGGCCTGCGGCCGTTTCCCACCCTACGATCTGCTGCACCTCGACGCCACCGGCATGCACGCCGAACTGATCGAGCTGTCGTAGAGCGGTCTCGGCCGCTTCGACGGTCACCCGTGAACGGGAAAGCTTTTAAACTCCCGAATAAATTTATCAGGACAATCAAAGCGACCCACGGGTCGATAAGGGAAGGCCATGCGCCATATAGCGCATCCAAATGCATCCTTGGATGTCCGGACAAGGAGGTGTCAAATGACCAATCTACCGCTTGCCTATGCCCACCTGGCCACGGTGGTTCCCGCCTTCGGCATTGGCACCTATCTGATGGTTCGCCGGAAAGGCACCATGCACCACAGGAGGCTGGGCCGTACCTACCTCATGCTAATGCTGGCCACGGCGCTCATCACCCTGTTCATGGGGGCCGAGATCGGTCCGCGCTTTTTTTTCGGGCATTTTGGCTATATCCACGCCCTCAGCCTGCTCACGCTGGTCACAGTGCCGATCGCCTATTTCGCCGCGCGCAGCGGCCAGGTAGCCCTGCATCGTAGCGCCATGATCGGCCTGTATGTCGGTGGGCTGCTCATCGCCGGCAGCTTCGCGTTCATGCCGGGAAGGTTGCTGCATGGCTGGTTGTTCGGCGGCTAAACGCCCGGCCCCGCGAAGCACGCGCCAGACATGCGCTTGGTCATCAGGATTGAGAAGCAAACCGCCGGGCAGACTGGAAGCCTGCCCGGCGGCGTTCTAACGGGGTTCGGAAGGCTGCCGGCGCGTCCATATCGCTCACGAACAATGCACCGACGCCTCGCCCCATCGGGATGATGGGTTACTGGCCCTCATCCTTGGCGTCGAACTCCAGACCGCCAATGTACTTGACCACGAAGTTGTACAGGGCACAGCCGATCAGCACGGCGAGATAGCCCATGACCAGGTAGAACAGCGGCACAAGCAGGATGGTGATGAACGGCGGCCGGCCCTGCTCGGGCACGAACAGCGAGAGGAACAGCAGGAAGGGAACGAAGACGAAGAAGGAGGTGGCCGCCGTCAGAATGCCGCAGACCTTGCCATTCTGATGGGGGGACAACCGGGTGATCTGGTGTTTCATATGCTCTACTTCCGCCGAGATTGATTGATCCTGTTATGAGTAATGCTACCGCCGCAGGGGCGCGGTGGGCGAGCGTGAGGCCTTCGTTAAACTTGATATGGATCAACGCCTTATTGCAGAAGTTCAACGGCCATAGCCAACTGCGACACTCGACCGCACAGCTACTCGCTCATCACAGGGAACCAAGTGCGGGCCAAGGTCGAGCATCCATTCCGGGTGATCAAGCGGCAGCTCGGCCACACCAAAGTGCGCTTCCGTGGGCTGCTGAAGAACACAGCCCAACGGGTAAGTGCTCGAAGAAAAATAATCCGATATTTTTCCCCTGCATTGCCCGTGCAAGCCTCTGAAATACAGGGGTCGGCCTGGTTCAGAACAGCAGAAAATCCGGGGAAATCTCGCTCGAACACTGCATGATCCAGCTGAATGCCGACGGCACGCTCGATAAGAACTTTGACGCACTGGGCGATGGTGCTGCGATCCTTGAGGGCCGGCAATGACATCCTGACCGGCAGCAACGCTGCCCGAGCTGATCCTGGGCAAGGGCGGCGACGACATCCGTCCGGCAAAACCGGATGGTGTCCCACGGCACCGCATTTGGTTGGGTGACGCCACACGCTTACCCCTACTGGCCAACCCGGCTACACCGACGGCCTTCGCAGGCCCGACCCGGTTTGGTTTCAGCCCTGACACCCTATTGACCACGTATCTCCATTAGCCCGGCAGAGGAGTTTCGGGTTTAAGCAATGATATGTTCTTTGGGTTTTTCCAAGGATTCGTCAATTAAATATGCGCTCAGACAACCTTTACGCTCTCCCAGAAAAACTGCCGCCCCCAGAAGACGACGGAGCATGCGATCACCTTCGTGGGACAATGCTTCCGTCAATTGCATTGCAGGCCACCTCCGGACTGACAGTCGATCTATCCAGGGAAGGATCGCCCTGGCTCATTATCTATTGTTATCCGAGAACAGGCCGGCCCGATCAGCAGCCGCTTGGAGGCACGGAAGCATGGAATGCCATCCCTGGAGCGCGCGGTTGCACGCCTCAGTCCTGTGCCTATCGTGACCATCATGCGGAACTCGCAGCTTTGGGTGCCACGGTGTATGGCCTCAGCACGCAAGATACGGGGTATCAAAGCGAGGCTGCTGACAGGTTGCACCTGCCGTTTCCGTTGCTGAGCGATACACAACTTGCCTTTGCAAAAGCCTTGCGGCTTCCGACCTTTGCGCTCGCCGGTCTTGAGTTGATCAAGCGCCTTACGCTAATCGTCGGTGAAGGGCGAATCGAGGAAGTGTTTTATCCCGTGTTTCCTCCAGATGCAGATGCTGAACGGGTGCTTGCATGGCTAAGAGCTCATGGCAGCGGACGCCGCTGAACGTCAGGCAGCAAAAACCAAGCATGAACCGACAATAAAGAGGGCGGATTCTGAGTGACCCCCACAAAATCACCCCAGTTCCAGCGCTTGCCGGTGGACCTCCCGCCGCAGGGCCAACTCCAGCTCCCGCAGCCTCTCCCGGGAAATGTCTCCCGCATAAGTACGTGCATACTCCAGTCCCAGCCGCCGCAGCGACAGCACGTGCTTGCCCTTGAGGCTGTTGCTCTGGAAACGCCGCTCGTGCCCCGCCTCCCGCGCCTGCAGACCCAGCAGGCACAGCGCGTAGTTAGCCAGCACGGCAATCAGCAGCAGGATCTCGATGCGCCGCGGGCAGCGGCTGCGATGCAGCCCCAGGCCGATCCCCAGCCGATGGCTCTTCAGGTCACGGAAGCCTTCCTCGACCTGCATGCGCCGCTGGTAGATCGCCACGACCTGCGCGGCATTCCACTGCGCCTCGGGCAGGTTGCTGGCCAGCAGCCAGGGCGCGCTTTGCCGACTGCGCTTGTCCCGGGCCAGAGTGCCTTGGCGAAGGCGGCGTGCAAGAACTGGACGGTCTGCATGGGGTCTGGGGACATCGGTCAGTTTGGTGACAACCAACGTGCCCGCCCATGCAGGCCTCTTCAAGCCCTACCTAATTGATTTTTCGAGAAAATTTCTGTGGATCACTCAGGGACGGATTTATTTCCGCAAGCGGGGCGTGTCGGTGCGCGAAGCGTGGAGCACCAGCAAATCGGCCCACGGCCCGTGGCGACTGTCGAAAAGTCCGGTAGTCTCCATTGCGTTACTATGGCGCTGGTTCGAAAACCTGAGACTACCGATCCTTGTGCCACGCTATGGCCTGTTAACACTATTTGCTATAATGCAGCAAATAGTGTTGAGACCGAGTGCCATGCAACTGACCGCCGAGCAATTCAAACAAATCGAAGGCTTGTTG
>NZ_BAAGYK010000010.1:0-27953 GCF_054779355.1 Azotobacter armeniacus | reverse complement strand
ATGGCCAGGCGTCGCATCTGGTCCTGAGTTTCTCGAGAGAGCTTTCGGGCATCGATCTTTTTCATGTCCCTTTATATCGTGAATTTGATTGCCGCGTTAATAAGACTCCTGCAGGGCACATAGCCCTGCAGGAGCAAAGGCCTGTTCAGAACAGGCGGAAGTCCAGCGGGTACTCGAAGATCAGACGCAGCTCGTCGAGGTTGGCCTCGGCGGTGTGGTCGCCGCTGACCCGGTGGGTGGCGTGCCAGACGCGGAAGCTGAGGTCCCTGGCCGGGCCGCTCTGCACCACATAACCGAGCCAGATGTCGTTTTCCCAGTGACGGCCGTCGCGGGTGTTCTGGTAAGCGACGTAGTGCGGCCCGGCCTTGGTGCCGTCGATGTCGGTGCCGCGCATGTAGCGGGTGGTGAAGGTCAGGCCGGGAATCCCGAGGCCGGCGAAGTCATAGTCGTAGCGCGCCATCCACACCCGCTCGTTGGGGCTGTTGAAGTCGGAGGACTGGGAGAAGGAGTCCAGATAGAAGTCCCACGTGTTCCACACGTAGTCGAACGGCGTGTCGCCGTCGATGTGGGTACGCGCCACGGTGAAGCTGTGGGCGCCGACGTCGAGGCCGACATGGGCGCTCCAGGAGTCGTTGTTGATGTCGCCCATCAGCGACTTGCCGGTGTCGCGGGTGCGGTAGTACTTGGCGCCGGCCTTGGCGGTCAGCCCCTCGCGCAGCGGCTGGTTCCAGTCGATGCCGAGGAACGCCTGGTTCCAGACGTCGTCGAGCTTGCCGTGGTGCACGCGCAGGCGCAGCCGGTCGTTGACCTGATAGTCGGCGCCGAAGTAGACGAAGTCGTCGGCCTCCTTGAAGCGTCCGCCGTAGGCGGTGCCCAGGTCGCCCCGGTGGGCGGTGGCGGTACGGTCGGCGTTGGACTCCAGCTTGCCGGCCTGCAGGGTCAGGCCCTTGATCGAGGTGTTCATGACGGTGCCGCCGCGAAAGCTCTGCGGCAGCAGACGGATGTCGCTGGTGTTGACCACCGGGGTGAGAGGGCGGACGTCGCCGTAGCGCAGCTCGGTGTCGTCGAACAGGCGCATCTTCAGCGCCACGTCGACCCGGCCGAATTCGTCCTTGGGCTTGCCGTCGAAATTGTAGCCACGCCGCGGGACGATGCCGTTGCCCGCCATGCCGTTGCCGACCAGGCCGTCGCCGCCGTCCAGCTTGATCCCGAACTGGCCGCGCACGTCCAGGCCGAAGCCGACCACGCCCGGGGTGAAGCCGGACTCGAAGGTGGCGATCACCCCGTGCGCCCACTCGCTGCGGCGGGTCTTCTTCTCGCCGGTCTGCGGGTTGAGGGCGCTGTCGCCGTTGCGGAAGTCCTGGCTGAAGTAGATGTTGCGGTTGAGCACCTGGAAGGTGGAGCCCTCGAGGAAACCCTCCCTGTCGGCGGCGATGGCGGCCGTCGAAACGCCCAGGGCGAGGGACAGGGACGCGGCACAGGCTGGATTCTTCTTGTCGAAACGCATGGATTCATTCCTGTTGCTGGAGCATGACGAGGACGGAGCCGGCCGCGGATTGGCAAGACGGTGCCGCGTCCCGCAGTAATTGCACGGCGGGTCATACGTCGGTTTCGGTGGGTTGGGCGGACTGGCGCGGGGCCAGGGGCATAGCTGATCAGTCGTAGCAGCTGGAAGCTTGCGGTCGGGATCGTCGATCCATGTATCTACCTCGGGCCGGTCGCTCCGACCGTGTCTCGCTCTTGTTCTTGTTCTGCGCGCGGGCCCGCGAGGAACAGCGAAGCGGTGGCCGGCCCGGCAAGAATACTGCCCCTCCCCCCCCAGGTGCTCCCCCCCAGGTGGGTAGTTCGCAGGCCTCCCGATGGCCAACCGCCCGGCTCTGCGCCGTCGTCAGCCGCCACAGGCCGCTCATCTGGCGAGGCCGGGGATGTTCGCATGACCGGGCCGCGGCCGGGCTGCGATAAGACAGGGTAAAAAGCCACAGCAATAAAAATGATCATTTAAGCTTGCAATGGCAATTAACAACCAATGACTGACGCTATAACGGCAAAAACAACCAATTTTTAGCAAAAGCTTGCAACACGCACGGATGAAGCACTAGCGTGCACCCAACGAATGACGCCCGGCGCCGGTTTTTTCCGGCCTGCGCCCGCAAGCCCCTGGGAGATGCCATGACCATGCTCAAAAACCCGTCGCAGAAGTACCGCCCCTTCACCCCGATCGCCCTGCCCGACCGCACCTGGCCGGACCAGGTGATCGACCGGGCGCCGATCTGGGCCAGCTCCGACCTGCGCGACGGCAACCAGTCGCTGATCGAGCCGATGGATGCGGTGAAGAAGCTGCGTTTCTTCAAGACCCTGGTGCGGGTGGGCGTCAAGGAAATCGAGGTGGGCTTCCCGTCGGCCTCGCAGACCGACTTCGACTTCGTCCGCCAGCTCATCGAGGAGGGCCACATCCCCGACGACGTGACCATCCAGGTGCTGACCCAGGCCCGCGAGGATCTGATCGTCCGCACCTTCGAATCGCTCAAGGGGGCGAAGCAGGCCATCGTCCACTACTACAACGCCACCGCACCGAGCTTCCGGCGCATCGTCTTCAGCCAGGACAAAGCCGGGGTGGTAGAGATCGCCGTCAACGCGGCGAAGATCATCAAGCGCCTCGCCGAAGCCAACCCGGAAACCGCTTGGCGCTTCGAGTACTCGCCGGAAGTGTTCAGCTCCACCGAGACCGAGTTCGCCGTGGAGGTATGCAATGCGGTGGTCGCGGTGTTCCAGCCGACCCCGGAGCACAGGCTGATCCTCAACCTGCCGGCGACCATCGAGGCGGCCACGCCAAACGTCTACGCCGACCAGATCGAGTGGTTCTGCCGCCATGTGAACCGCCGCGACAGCGTGCTGGTCAGCCTGCACACCCACAACGACCGCGGCACCGGCGTGGCGGCCAGCGAGCTGGGCCTGATGGCCGGCGCCGACCGCATCGAGGGCTGCCTGTTCGGCAACGGCGAGCGCACCGGCAACGTCGATCTGGTCAACCTGGCGCTGAACCTCTACACCCAGGGCGTCGACCCCGAGCTGGACTTCTCCGACATCGACGCGGTGCGCAAGGTGGTCGAGGAATGCAACCAGCTGCCGGTGCACCCGCGCCATCCCTACGTCGGCGACCTCGTGCACACCGCCTTCTCCGGCTCGCACCAGGACGCGATCCGCAAGGGCTTCGCCCAGCAGGACCCGAACGGCATCTGGGAAGTGCCCTATCTGCCGATCGACCCGGCCGACATCGGCCGCAGTTACGAGGCGGTGATCCGCGTCAACAGCCAGTCCGGCAAGGGCGGCATCGCCTACCTGCTCGAGCAGGAATACGGCATCAGCCTGCCGCGGCGCATGCAGATCGAGTTCAGCCAGGTGGTGCAGAAAGAGACAGACCGCCTCGGCCTGGAGCTGAGCGCCACGCAGATCCACGCCCTGCTCGAGGTCGAGTACCTCAAGGCCGGCGCGCCCTACAGCCTGAAAGGGCATCGCCTGCAGGAGGAGAACGGCACCTGCGCGCTGGACGTGGAGGTCCTCGACAACGGCGAGAGCCGCCACTGGCGCGGCATCGGCAAGGGCCCGCTGGAGGCCCTGGTGGCCAGCCTGCCGGTCCGCGTGGAGATCATGGACTACCACGAGCACGCCATCGGCGCCGGCAGCAATGCCAGGGCCGCGGCCTACATCGAGCTGCGCCTCGACGGCCAGCGCCCGCTGCATGGCCTGGGCATCGACGAGAACCTGACCACGGCGAGCCTGCGCGCGCTGTTCAGCGCCCTGAACCGCGCCCTCGGCCAACAGGCGGCGGCAAGGGCGGCCTGAGCCGCCCCCAGGCACGACGGCTTTCGGCTCCCTCTCCCCTCCGGGGAGAGGGTTGGGGTGAGGGAAAAACGCACCTGCCTTTACCTCGGTCGGCTTGAAAAAGTGTCCTTGAGCAGGATGTAAACACTACAGCAGCGCCAGCCCAACCCACCAAAAGCACCACACAGGTGCCCTTCTCTCTTCCGGTTCCTGCCCAACCTCCATTCGTCAAAACGCATCGCCATGCGGGCCCAGCAGTATGCGGCAGCCCGCCTGACTTTCGCGCACCCCGGCTCCCCGCTCTCCCTGCCCGTCTCCGAGATATGCCAGATTTGTCTATCGGATCACAGTCTGCGTGGATTTCTTTCCATATCTGAGTAACATTCGGCCAATCAGCAAGGACGCTCGTACCACATCAATTACGAGAGTCCCATGCGCCGTTTCGTTCTCTTTCTGCTGTTTCTGCTGCCGTTCTCCCTGGTCCACGCCGACGCCCCACGCACCTTCCGTGAAGCGAAGAAGATCGCCTGGAAGATCTATGCCGAGCGGCCGGTGGATTTCTATTGCGGCTGCACCTACAAGGGCAACCGCATCGATATGGAGAGCTGCGGCTACCAGCCGCGCAAGCAGGCCAACCGCGCCGCGCGCGTCGAGTGGGAGCATATCGTCCCGGCCTGGGTGATCGGCCACCAGCGCCAGTGCTGGCAGGACGGCGGGCGCAAGAACTGCACGGCCAACGACCCGGTGTTCAGCCAGGCCGAGGCCGACCTGCACAACCTGGTGCCGGTGGTCGGCGAGGTGAACGGCGACCGCAGCAACTTCGGCTTCGGCATGCTGACCGAGAAGCCCACCCAGTACGGCGCCTGTCCCTTCGTGGTCGACTTCAAACAGCGCACCGCCATGCCGGCGGACTACAGCCGCGGCGCCATCGCGCGCATCTACCTGTACATGAGCCAGCGCTACCACCTGCGCCTGTCCAAGCAGGACCAGCGCCTCTACGACATCTGGAACCGCCAGTATCCGGTGAGCGAATGGGAGCTCTGGCGCAACCAGCGCATCGCCTGCGTGCAGGGCAACGTCAACCCGCTGGTCGGCGAAGTGGACCTGCGCAGCTGCAGGAAGAAATAGCTCGCCGCCGGCTGGCAGCCCTTGCCAGGCGGCCCGGACGAGTGCTAACTCCCGCCCTCCCCCGGCAACCCAGGCAAGCAACGCCATGCAGCGGAACAGACTTCTTGCGACCCTCGGCCTGACCCCGTCCTGGCCGCCCTGCTCGTTTCCGGCATCGCGCCCTACGACCGGGCCACCTGGCTGCTGGAAGTCGCGCCCGTGCTGATCGCCGCGCCGCTGTTAGCATTCAACCATTCGCGCTTCCCGCTGACGTCCCTGCTCTACCTACTGATCACCGCCCACGCCTTGGTGCTGATCCTCGGCGGCGCCTACACCTACGCGCGGGTACCGCTGCTTCTGGGTGCAAGAGCTGTTCGAGCTGAGCCGCAATCCCTACGACAAGCTCGGCCATTTCATGCAGGGCTTGGTGCCGGCGCTGGTCGCCCGGGAGATCCTGCTGCGCGGCCGCTTCCTCGCCAACGGGCGACTGCTGGCCTTCCTGTCGCTGTACGTGGCGCAGGCGATCAGCGCTGTCTATGAGCTGATCGAATGGTGGGTGGCGCTGCTCGCCGGGCAGGGCGCGGTGGAGTTTCTCGGCACCCAGGGCGATCCCTGGGACACCCCGTCGGACATCTTCCTCGCGCTGATCGGCGCCAGTGCCACCCAGCTCGGCCTCGCCCGCCTGCTGGACCGGCAGATCGCTGCGCTCGAGCGGTCAGCGCATGGCCGAAGGCAAGGTTAGCTCCTCGCCGGCCACCATGAACTTGCCGAAACCGCGATGATGCAGGGTGCGCGGCGCGCTCACCGACGGGTTGTGCCAGGCCTGCACCACCTCAAGGATGAAGAAGTTGTAGCTGCCGACCAGCTGACGGTCCGCCACTCGGCATTCGAGGTTGGCAAAACACTCGGCAATCAGCGGCGCCGCCACCTGCTTGGCCGGTCGGGCGGTCAGGCCAAACCGGGCGAACTTGTCCACCTCGCGTCCTGAGCAGTTGCCGCAGCCCACCACCTGCTCCACCAGCTCCACCGTCGGCACGTTGAGCACGCACTGGCCAGTCTCGCTCAGAGTGGCGAAGGAAAGGTCCGCCGCACTGACCACGCAGCCCACCAGCGGCGGCTCGAACTCCAGCATCGTGTGCCAGGACAGCGGCATCACGTTGGCCCGGCCACCGTGGGCGGTACTGAGCAGCAGCACCGGGCCGGGTTCAAGGAGGACGTAGACGTTGCCGAGGGGAAGCTGGGTTTTCATGAGGGCGCTCCAGGGCGGGGAAAGGTGGCGTTATCCAATCAACCATAGCCCCGTCTTGGTGGGCGTGAGGAATCGCTCTTGAACGACACGACAACAATGCTCGATGAGCCGGGCTCCGGCCACTGGATCCTCTACCGCATCGACGACAACGGCAACGAGGTGGAGATGCGCCGCTTCGCCGAGCGCGCCGAGGCCGAAGCGCTCATGCGCGAGTACGAGCAGCGCGGGCACAAACAGGCGTATCTGGTACGCGAGGAGCGCCAGTCGCCCGGGGAAGCTTCGGAACCTTGAACGCTCTCAGCCCTGCCCGGCCTTCAGCGTCGGCGCCTGGGTACAGGCGAGCCTCTCGAACTGTCGCGCCCAGGCACCGATCTCGCCGAAGAGATGTTCGCGCTGACGTGGCGTCGCCGTATCGAACATCCCGGCAAGCAGGATCAGGGTCTGCTCGCGGTTGTGCGTCATCCGGGCGCGATAGCTGGCGCTCCAGGCGGAGTCGGGCTCGATCAGCAGAAGCCGCAGGCGTGCCTCGAAGAGCGCAGTATCCCGGCGCTGCGCGAGCGTCGCCATCAGCCTGGCCTGCCAGCGCTCGCGGTTGGCCAGCCACTCTGCCGTCGTGGGCTGCAAGGCATCGCTCCAGTGCTCGACGAGACGGCGCTGCTCCTCGCTCAGGCGGCCGAACCAGCTGCGCAGGCGCTTCTCCATGCGCTCGATCTGCTCCATTCTCCGTTCGGCCGGCGTCCCGGAGAGAAACGCCTTGTGCATGTCGCGATTCCGGCGCCGGAAGGCGCCAGCCAGCTCGTCGAGCTGTTCGTCGTCGAGCTGAACGAGCAGCAGGCGCGCATCCAGCAGAATCGCCGTCAGCAGGTCGCGCAGGAGGACTTCGGCATGCCCCAGATGGAGATCAAGCCGGGCCGGTGTGATGGCACCGCTGCGCAGGTCACCTTCCAGGCGCCGCAGCAGGGCGGCATAGGGGCCGAGCTGGGTACGGCAATGCCAGGCGAGGCGCTCCGCCAGGCGCACGTCGAGCAGGGCCCGCTGATCGCGGTCCAGCGTGACGTAATCGCCGATGTACCAGGGCAGCAGCCGATGCAGCTGGCCATAGACGAGGCTGACGGAGCAACCGGCGAACAGGACTGCCAACAGTGGGAGGACAAGGGCTCGGGAGGCGCGCCGGCATTGCGGAACGATAGCCGCGCCAAGTTTCGCCAGGACTCGCCAACCCCGCTGCATCGGGTGGCAACGCTGCGCAGGGAGTCCAAGGGGCGGCATGGCGGTTACCTCGCTGCGGAAGAGTCGGTCCATGGTGCCGGTGAACCCATCACGGGGCGGGCGGCACCCTATCCAACCGTAGCAAGACCACTGCCGGAATCGAGGGAGCCACGCCCCGGACCCCGGACGGCCGCTCAGCCCTTCAGCTCGAACGCATCCGCGTCGCGATAGGCTGGAAAGCGCGTGCGGTACTTGGCGAGGGCCTGGGCCGAGAGGGTGACGTGGAACACACCGTCGGCCTCGACCGGCGCCAGCAGCGGCTCGCCCTGGAAGTCGAGCACCTGGCTGTCGCCGCTGTGCGGGTAGCCGTTGCCATCGGCGCCGATGCGGTTGACCGCCGCCACGTAGCACAGGTTCTCGATCCCGCGCGCTGGCAGCAGGCGGTTCCAGGCGTTGCGCCGGGCCGCCGGCCAGCTGGCGATGTACAGCAGCAGGTCGGTATCGTGGGGGTCGCGGCTCCACCCCGGGAAGCGCAGGTCGTAGCAGACCAGCGGGCGCACGTGCCAGCCCTTGAGTTCGAGCAGAACGCGCGCCTCGCCAGCGGCGTAGTGCTCGTGCTCGCCAGCCATGCGGAACAGGTGGCGCTTGTCGTAGTGAGCGCAGCTGCCGTCCGGGCGCGCCCAGTACAGGCGGTTGCGGTAGCTGCCATCGGCGGCATGGGTGATGACGCTGCCGACCACCACGGCGTTGAGACGCGCGGCCTGGGCCAGCAGCCAGGCGCGGCTCGGGCCGTCCTCTTCCTCGGCCAGCGCCGCGGCGTCCATGGAGAAGCCGGTGCTGAACATCTCCGGCAGGATCACCAGATCGGCGCCGGCAGCCTGCTCCAGCAGCTTGCCGAAGTGGGCGTGGTTGGCGGCCGGGTCCTGCCAGACCGGGGCGGTCTGCACCAGGGCCAGCTTGAGGTCGGGCAAGGTGCTCAGGTCACGCATGGAAAATCTCCGAAATCCTTGGTCATGGGCGCTTTTCGTAGGGTGGAAAACGCGCGCAGCGCTTTTCCACCGGAGTGCGCAGCGGTGGACAAGGCTGCGCCGTTGTCCACCCTACGGGTCAAACGCGACACAGCTTCTCCGCCGCCTGGCGCAGGGTCTCATCGCGCTTGGCGAAGCAGAAGCGCACCAGGCGCAGGCCCTGCGGCGGGGCCTGATAGAGCACCGACACAGGGATGCTGGCCACGCCGTGCTCACGGGTCAGCCACAGCGACATTGCCACATCGTCCAGGTCGTCGCGGATCGCCGAGTAGTCGGCCAACTGGAAGTAGGTGCCGGGGGTGCGGGTGAAAGTGAATCGCGAGCCGACCAGCAGGTCGCAGAACAGGTCGCGCTTGGCCTGGTAGAAGGCCGGCAGCTCGTCGACGTGTTCGGGATGGGCGGCCATGTAGTCGGCCAGCGCCCACTGCAGCGGGGTGATGCCACAGAAGGTGACGAACTGGTGGACCTTGCGCAGTTCGGCGGAAAGCAGCGGCGGCGCCACTATGTAGCCGGTCTTCCAGCCGGTGACGTGGTAGGTCTTGCCGAACGAGCTGACTACGCAGGCGCGCGCATAGAGCTCTTCGTGGGCCAGCACGCTGGCGTGGCGCACACCGTCGTAGATCAGGTGTTCGTAGACCTCGTCGCTGATCAGATAGATGTCGAAGCCGCGGATCAGCCTGGCCAGCTGGTCCAGCTCGCTACGGGAGATCAGCGCGCCGCTGGGGTTGTGCGGGCTGTTGAGGATGATCAGCCGGGTGCGCGGGCTGAGGGCGTCGGCCAGGCGCTGCCAGTCGATGGAAAAGTCCGGCAGAGCCAGCGGCACATGCACGCAGCGCCCGCCGGCCAGCTCCACCGAGGGTTCGTAGCTGTCATAGCAGGGGTCGAAGACGATCACCTCGTCGCCCGGGCGGACCAGCGCCTGCACCGCGCAGAAGATCGCCTCGGTGGCGCCGGGGGTGATGGTGATCTCGTCGTCCATGTCCACCTGGCGCCCATAGCTGCGGGCAATCTTCTGCACGACCTGCTCGCGCAGCGCCGGCAGGCCGGTCATCGGCGCGTACTGGTTGTGGCCGGCCATGACGTGATGACCGACTGCCTCGCGCAGCGCCTGCGGACCGTCGAAATCCGGGAACCCCTGGGACAAGTTGATGGCGCCGGTCTGCGCGGCGAGCTGGGACATGGTGGTGAAGATGGTGGTGCCGACGTTGGGCAGTTTGCTCTGGATCATGGCCTCGGATTTCATGGGCAAGCGACGGGCGAAGTCGCGAGAATAGCTGATCCGCTGCCCCGCGGCAGCCGCGGGCGCGGCGAATTCCAGGGCAATCGCATAAACGACTTTCTCCCCTCTCCCATTCATGGGAGATGACTGCATGGATGCAGGAGGCCAAAGCCGAGGGGCGGGGGGAGAGGGCAAATGAGCAGCGATGGCTTGTTTTCCCACTCCCCAGTCCTCTCCCGAACGCGGGAGAAAGAGTGAACGGCTGCACCTGCCCATTCATGCGATTGCCCTGCGGCGAATTCCGCATCACCGGGGCGGATGAGCTGCGCTATCCTGCGGCCCTGTACCATACCCGAGGCCGCCGCATACGGACGCCCTCGCCGAGAAAGGATGCCCCCTCATGAGCAAAGCCCAACGCCTGTCGGAAAAATGGTTCCGCCTCGCCCTGTGAATCATCGCCGTGGTCTTCGCCAGCTTCCTGATCGGGCTGGGCGGTGCGCTGGTGAAGAACCTGCCGCTGGTCGAGCAATCCCTGCAGAGCGAGGTGCGGGTGTTTCTCTACCGGCTGGCGATGACCCTGCCCTTTCTGGTCGTCGCCGGCTGGCTGTTCGCATGCCAGCGCAAGAGCACCTGGTGGCCCTTCGTCTGGGGGTTCATCTTCTTCGCGCTGCTCGTCTTCTTCGTCGAATTGGTGCCCTATCTGCCGAGCTACGGCGGCTATGTGCGGCACGCCGTGGGCATCCTGATCACCGTGCTGGTCGGCCGCCAGGCGATCGTCGCGCTGAACCGCTACCTGGAGCGGCAGCACCAGACCGAGGCCAAACCGGACGCCGAACGGCGCCAGAAGCTGCCCTACGACACCGCCCTGGCACGCCTGGCCAAGAAGGTCTGCCCGGGCTGCGAAAGGGCGGTCGACCTGGAGGATGCGCAGATCGACCACTGCCCGCACTGCGGCATCTGCCTGTTCGACCACTGCGGGCAATGCCAGCAGCGCAAGAGCGCCTTCGCCCGTTTCTGTCAGGCCTGCGGCATCCCGGCTGTGCGGCTATGACCCGCAGCCTCCCCTAACCCGGGGGAGGCCGGCCTTCAGCGCTTCTTGTCCCGGCGCTTCTTCTCGGCCTTCTTGTGGTGGCTCATCAGGCGGCGCTTCTTGTTCACCTGGCGGTCGGTGAGGGTGTTCTTCTTGCCCTCGTAGGGGTTCTCGCCGCCCTTGTATTCGATGCGGATCGGCGTGCCGACCAGCTTCAGCACGCGGCGGTAGGTGTTCTCCAGGTAGCGCGTGTAAGCCTTGGGTACTGCCTCCACCTGGTTGCCGTGGATTACGATCAGCGGCGGGTTGGCGCCGCCCAGGTGAGCATAGCGCAACTTGATGCGTCGGCCGTTGACCAGCGGCGGCTGGTGCTCCTGCACCGCGTCCTCAAGGATCTGGGTCAGGCGGCTGGTCGGCCAGCGGGTGATGGCCGACTTGAACGAGGCCTGTACCGATTTGTACAGGTGGCCCACGCCGGTGCCGTGCAGGGCGGAAATGAAGTGGATGTCGGCGAAGTCGACGAACATCAGCCGGCGCTCCAGCTCGGTCTTCACATAGTCGCGCTGGCCGGGCTCCATGCCGTCCCACTTGTTCAGCGCGATGACCAGGGCGCGGCCGGTTTCCAGCACAAAACCGAGCAGGTTGAGATCATGTTCGACCACCCCTTCGCGGGCGTCCATCACGAAGATCACCACGTTGGCATCCTGGATGGCCTGCAGGGTCTTGACCACCGAGAACTTCTCCACCGCCTCGAAGATCTTGCCGCGCCGGCGCACGCCGGCGGTGTCGATCAGGGTGTACTTCTCCTCGTCGCGCTCGAAGGGTATGTAGATGCTATCGCGGGTGGTGCCAGCCTGGTCGTAGACGATCACCCGCTCCTCGCCGAGCATGCGGTTGACCAGGGTCGACTTGCCGACATTGGGACGGCCGATGATGGCGATCTTGATGCCATCCTTCTCGCTGGGGCCTGGGATGCGCCTGGGCTCTTCGCCCTCGGCGACCAGCTCTTCCTCACCCTCTGCCTCTTCCTCGGCGGCGTCCTTCGGGAAGATGCCGAGGGCCTCTTCGAGCATGGCATTGATGCCGCGCCCGTGGGCCGCGGCGATTGGCAGGGCGTCGCCCAGGCCCAGCGGGCTGAACTCGGCGCGGGCGATGTCCGGGTCGACCGTGTCGACCTTGTTCGCCACCAGAAAGCTGCGCTTGTTGCGCTTGCGCAAATGCTCGGCGATCAGTTGGTCGGCGGCGGTCATCCCGGCGCGGGAGTCGACCATGAACAGCACGGCGTCGGCTTCCTCGATGGCCTGCAGCGATTGCTCGGCCATCTTCGCATCGATGCCTTCCTCATCACCGGAGATGCCCCCGGTATCGATGACGATGTACGTGCGCCCCTGCCACTTGGCCTCGCCATACTGGCGGTCGCGGGTCAGTCCGGCGTATTCGGCGACGATGGCGTCGCGGGTCTTGGTCAGACGGTTGAACAGCGTCGACTTGCCGACGTTCGGGCGGCCCACCAGGGCGATTACGGGAACCATAAGGCTCTCACCTGCAATATTCGGAAAAAACAACGGCCGCTGCGCGGGGCAGCGGCCGAACGAGGGTCGGGCCAGCCCGACCGATGGGCAGCGATCAGCGAATGGTCAGCGCGACCAGGTTGCCGCCGTTGCCGTAGGCATACAGCCAGTCCCCCACCACCAGCGGACGGGCACGCAGGCCCTTGCTGTCGATGCGGGTGCGCCCGACGAAGCGGCCGTCCACCTGGCTGAGCAGGTGCAGGTAGCCCTCCAGGTCGCCGACCGCCACATAGCTGGAGAACACCGCCGGCGACGACAGCTGGCGGCGGGCCAGCGCATCGTTCTTCCACAGCGCCGAGGCGCTGCGCTCGTCGATGCCTTCGACGGCCCCCTCGGCCAGGCTCACATACACACTGCCATAGCCCAGCGCCACGCTGCCGCTGCTGGAGGCCTGGCGCTGCCACAGGGGACGCCCGGTCTGCAGATCGAGCGCGGCGACGCTGCCTTGGAAGGTCACGACATACAGGGTACCGCCAGACAGCTCCAGGCCACCGTCGATGTCCACCACCCGCTCCAGCTCGGAACGGCCGGAGGGCACCGCCACCCGCTGCTCCCAGATCGGCAGTCCGCGCTGGGTTTCCAGGGCGAGCACCTTGCCGCTGGAGAGGCCGACGACCGCCAGCTGGTTGGTGACCAGCGGCGCGCCGGTGCCGCGCAGGGTCAGCACGGCCGGTGTGTTATCGTAGGTCCAGCGCTGGCTGCCGCTGCTTGCCTCGAGGGCGATCAGGCGGTCGTCCTGGGTTTGCACCACCACCACGTCGCCGTTGCTCACCGGCGGCGCCAGCACCTCGCTGCTGACGCGGCTGCGCCAGATCTCCTCGCCGCTGCTCGAATCCAGGGCGATCACCTCACCCTGCAGGGTGCCGAGCAGGACCTGGCCATAGCCGGCGCCGACGCCGCCGGCCACCGGCAGCTCCAGATCCTTGCGCCAGGCGACCTTGCCGCTGAAGCGGTCTAGGGCCATCACCTGGCCGGTGGCATCGGCGACGAACAAGGTGTCGCCCTCCACTGCCGGCACCAACTGATTGTAGGTCTTGCCCTGGCCCTCGCCGATGGCGCGGCTCCACTCCTTGGTCAGTTGCACCTCTTCCTTGAACTTCACCAATGCGGCCGGCGGCTGCTCCTTGGAGCTGTTGAGCCAGTTGCCGATACTGCAACCGGCGAGCGTCGCCGCCATCGCTAGCACCGCCGCATGTTTCCAGGGCTTCACGTCAGGTATCTCCCTTGGCCAGGTCGTCGAGCTTCATCTGCAGGGTTTCCAGCCCGGCATCGTCGGGCTGGGCGGCCTTGGCCTTCTCGTAGGCGGCCCGAGCCTCGTCGGGGCGACCGAGCTGCACCAACAGATCGCCCTTGACTTCCTCGCGGCCGGCCTGGAAGGCCGGATCGGCCTCACCGGCGAGCAGGACGAGGCCCTCCTCGGCCTTGCCCTGGGCCGCCATGACCCGCGCCAGGCGCTGCCGTGCCACCTCGCCGAGGGTGGCATCGGCCGGCTTGTCAAGGATCGCCCGCAGTTCGGCGGCGGCATCGTCGAGCTTGTCCTCCTCCACCGCCACCTTGGCGACCAACAGGCTGCCATACTGGGCATAGTGGCTGCCGCCGAAATCGCTCTGTAACTGCCCGTAGAGTTCGGCGATTCTGGCCACATCCGGCTTCCCGGAAGGCATCAGGCTAGCGTCCAGCAGTTGCTGGTAGAGCGCCGAAGCGTTCTGTGCCCGCTGGGTCTGGTACTTCTGCCAGCCCTGCCAGGCGAACACGACCGCCAGGGCCAGGACAGCGCCGGTGAGCAGGGGCTTGCCATTGCGCTGCCACCAGTCCTTGATCTGCGCCAGCTCTTCATCTTCGGTACGCGAGGTCACCCCAATACTCCTCAATCCAGTGTTCAAGCCTGCAGGCAGGCCGCCAGGCGTTCGCCCAGGACGTCCCAGCCGATGCTCTGTTGTTCGCCGCCGGCACGCAGCGGCTTCAGCCCGACGATGCGCCCGGCCAGCTCGTCCTCGCCCAGCACCAGGGCATAGAGTGCGCCGCTCTTGTCAGCCTTCTTCAACTGGCTCTTGAAGCTGCCGGCCCCGGCATTGACCGCCAGGCGCAGTCCCGGCAGCGCGTCGCGCAATTGCTCGGCCAGCGCCAAGGCCGCCAGCTCGGCTGCCTCACCGAAGGCGCAGAAATACACATCGACCTGCCGGGACAGCTCCGGCGGGAGCTTGTCCAGGGTTTCCAGGAGCAGCACCAGACGCTCGACGCCCATGGCGAAGCCCACCGCCGGGGTCGGTTTGCCGCCTAGCTGCTCGACCAGACCGTCATAGCGGCCGCCGGCGCAGACGGTGCCCTGGGCGCCGAGCTGGTCGGTGACCCACTCGAACACCGTCTTGCCGTAGTAGTCCAGGCCGCGTACCAGCTTGGGATTGATCGTGTAGGGAATGCCGGCGGCGTCCAGGCGCGCCCTGAGACCCTCGAAGTGCAGGCGCGAATCCTCGTCCAGATAGTCCGCCAGCTTGGGCGCGTCCACCAGCAGGGCCTGAGTGTCCGGGCTCTTGCTGTCGAGGATGCGCAGCGGGTTGCTGGACAGACGGCGCTGGCTGTCCTCATCGAGCTGCTCGAAGCGCGCCGAGAGGTACTCGACCAGCGCCTCGCGATAGCGCGCGCGAGCCTCGCTGCTGCCCAGGCTGTTGAGCTCCAGGGTCACCGCCTTGCGCAGGCCGAGCAGGCCCCATAGGCGCCAGATCAGCACGATCAGTTCGGCATCGATGTCCGGCCCCGGCAGGTTGAAGACCTCCACGCCGATCTGGTGGAACTGCCGGTAGCGGCCCTTCTGCGGGCGCTCGTGACGGAACATCGGGCCGACGTACCAGAGCTTCTGCACCTGGCCGCCGCCGCTGATGCCGTGCTCGAGCACCGCGCGCACGCAGCTGGCGGTGCCCTCGGGACGTAGGGTCAGGGAGTCGCCGTTGCGGTCCTCGAAGGTGTACATCTCCTTCTCGACGATATCGGTGACCTCGCCGATGGAGCGCTTGAACAGCTCGGTGAACTCGACGATGGGCATGCGGATCTGCCGGTAACCGTAACCGTCCAGCAGGCTTGCCACGCCGTTCTCGAAATAGCGCCAGAGCGGGGTCTGCTCTGGCAGGATGTCGTTCATGCCACGGATGGCCTGGATGTTTTTGCTCAAAAGGATTCCTTAACTGCGGACGATCAGGCTGGCGTCGGCTGCGGCCTTTTCCGCTGCCTTGCGGCGGATCAGCCGCTCCAGCTCGTCCACCAGATTCTCGTTGTCCAGCTTCTGCGCCGGCTTGCCGTCGATGTAGACCAGGTTGTTGGGGGTGCCGCCGGTGAGGCCGACATGCGCCTCCTTGGCCTCGCCGGGACCGTTCACCACACAGCCGATCACCGCCACGTCGAGCGGTACCAGCAGGTCCTCGAGGCGGGTTTCCAGCTCATTCATGGTCTTTACCACATCGAAGTTCTGTCGCGAGCAGCTCGGGCAAGCGATGAAGTTGATCCCCCGCGAGCGCAGGTGCAGTGACTTGAGGATGTCGAAACCGACCTTGATCTCCTCCACCGGATCGGCGGCCAGCGATACCCGGATGGTGTCGCCGATGCCTTCGGCGAGCAGCATGCCAAGCCCCACCGCGGACTTCACGGTGCCGGAACGCAGCCCGCCGGCCTCGGTGATGCCGAGGTGCAGCGGCTGCTCGATCTGCCCGGCCAGCAGGCGGTAGGCGGCTACTGCCATGAACACGTCAGAGGCCTTGACGCTGACCTTGAAGTTCTGGAAGTCCAGGCGGTCGAGATGCTCGACATGGCGCAGGGCGGACTCCACCAGCGCCTGCGGGGTCGGCTCGCCGTACTTCTTCTGCAGGTCCTTCTCCAGGGAACCGGCATTGACGCCGATGCGGATCGGGATGCCTCGGTCACGCGCCGCGTCCACTACCGCGCGGACCCGCTCCTCGCGGCCGATGTTGCCCGGGTTGATGCGCAGGCAGTCGACGCCCAGCTCGGCGACGCGCAGGGCGATCTGGTAGTCGAAGTGAATATCGGCGACCAGCGGCACTTGCACCTGCTGCTTGATCCGGCCAAACGCCTCGGCGGCGTCCATGTCCGGCACCGAGACGCGGACGATGTCGGCACCGGCCACTTCCAGACGGCGGATCTGCGCCACTGTGGCGTCGACGTCGCGGGTGTCGGTGTTGGTCATGCTCTGCACCGAGATGGGCGCATCGCCGCCCACCGCTATCGGGCCGACCCAGATCTTGCGCGACGGACGGCGCTGGATGGGTGATTCGCTGTGCATGAACCTAGTTCCCCACTTTCAGACGGGCAGTCGCGCCGCGCGCAGTGAAGGGTGCGAGGTTGACCGGCTGGCCGTCGAAGCTGACCTCGGCACCATGGGCGAAGCCGAGGCGCACGTCCAGAGGCTTCTGGCCGCGCAGCTCGACCGTGTCGCCAGCACGCTTCAGGCCGCGCAGCAACACCTTGCCATGGGCGTCGATGACCTGGGTCCAGCAGTCGGCCGTGAAACGGATGCTCAACACGCCCTCTCCGGCGGCCGGCCCCATGTCAGGCGCCGGACTGGCGGCGGCTTCAGGCGTGCTGGCCGCTGCCGGGGCGGCAGTTGGAGCGGTCGGTACGGCGGTGGGCGCGACAGAAACAAGAACCGGCGTAGCCTCGGCCAGCGGCGGCGCGGCGGCAGTACTGCTGGCCAGCGGTGTCAGCTGGGGCTGTGGCTCGGCGGGCTGGAGCGCCTGGGCCACGGCCTGGTCTTCCGGCTCGTCGAGCGGATGGATCTGGGTGGTGCCGTCGGCGCTGTCAACCTCGACATGGGCCAGGTTCAGCGCGCTCCGGACACCCTGCTGCGCCGAACGCTCCTGCCACCAGAACAGGCCGGAGCCGACCAGCAGGAGCACCAGGACGAGGCTGGCCAGACGCAGGATGCTCTGCGAAATCCGCAGCGGCTGCTCGATGTTCCCCAGGCTGTGCACTTCGCTGCCCTTAGCGTTGGTGCCGGTGTACTGGTCGAAGGCCTCGACCAGGCGGGCCTGATCCATCCCCAGCAGCTTGGCGTAGGAACGCACATAGCCGCGGGCGAAGGTATGTCCCGGCAGCCGGTCGAATTCGCCAGCCTCCAGTTGGGCCAGGGTCAGAGGGGGAAGATGCAGCTGTCCGGCCACCAGGGCCAGCGACCAGCCGTTGTCCTCGCGGCCCTTGCGCAGGATCTCGCCCGGGTTAACGGAGGTCGCCGCCATGCTCTCGATTTGCGACGCGTTCATCATTGCTCCGACAGATATTGCTGATATTCCGGCGTGCCCGGGTAATGACGCTTCAGCTGCTGGCCGAAGGTGGCTGCCTGGTCGCGATCGTCGAAGACCTGTGCCAGACGGGTACCCAGCAGCAAGCTGCGGGCATTCTGCTCACCCATCCGGCTGAAACTGGCGTAATAGGAACGCGCCGACATGTAGTCGCGCCCCTCGAAATCCAGCGTCGCCATTTCCAGCTGGGCCAAGGGCTGCTGTGAATTGATGCGCAGGGACTTCTCCAGATGGCTCTTGGCGAGATCGCGCAGCCCCAGCTTGACGGCGGTCAGGCCGAGATTGAGGTAGACCCGCGAGCGCTCGGGGTACAGGGTGTCGGCCGCCGCCTGCTGGAAGCGCTCGTAGGCATCCTGATAGCGACGCTGCTCGAACAGAAAGCTACCGTAGTTGTTCAGGATGCGCGCGTCGCCGGGACGCTTGGCAAGCGCCTTGCGATAATGCTGGTCGGCCAGCTCAGGCTCGAGCTCGCTCTGGAACACCAGGGCCAGGGCGGCGTGGGCGTCGGCATCGCCGGCATCAAGCTCCAGCGCCTTGCCCAGCGGCATCTTGGCGCGATCGGCCTGGCCCTGCTTGAGGTAGCCGAGACCGAGCTGGATATATGCCTCGCGAGCCTCCTTGCGACCCTGCTCGGTCTTCATGGGATCGACCGCTCCGGTCGAGACGCAACCAGCCAGCAGCATGACGGGAAACAACAGCAGCGCAGCGCGCAGGGTCATAGACATCCTCGGTTCAGGTCCGGTTGACGGCACTGTGGGATGGCGCTGCCTCGTCGCCGAGCTGGCGCACGGCGATATGGCGCTCGCTACGCCGGGTGCGATCCATGACCTGGCCAACCAGCTGACCGCAGGCAGCGTCGATGTCATCGCCACGGGTGGTGCGTACCGTGACGTTGTGCCCGGCCTTGTGCAGCAGGTCCTGGAAGCGGCGAATGGCGTTGTTGCTCGGCCGCTCGTAACCGGAGAAGGGGAAGGGATTGAAGGGAATCAGGTTGATCTTGCACGGCACGTCGCTGAGCAGGGCGACCATTTGCGTCGCGTGCTCGGGCTGGTCATTGACGTCCTTGAGCAGGGTGTATTCCACGGTCAGCACGCGCTTCTCGCCGAGACGGGAGATGTAGCGCTTGCAGGCGTCCAACACCACAGCTAGCGGGTACTTGCGGTTGATCGGCACCAGCCTGTCGCGCAGTGCGTCGTTAGGCGCGTGCAGCGACAGCGCCAGGGACACGTCGATGACCTTGCCCAACTCGTCGATCATCGGTGCCACGCCGGAGGTGGAGAGGGTCACCTTGCGCTTGGAGATGCCGTAACCGAGGTCGTCCATCATGATCTGCATGGCAGCGACCGCATTGTCGAAATTCAGCAGCGGTTCGCCCATGCCCATCATCACCACGTTGGTGATGGCGCGATCGATCTTGGCCGGGACGGTGCCGAAGGATTTGTTGGCAATCCACACCTGGCCGATGATCTCGGCAGCGGTCAGGTCGCTGTTGAAGCCCTGCTTGCCAGTGGAGCAGAAGCTGCAGTCCAGCGAGCAGCCGGCCTGCGACGACACGCACAGGGTGCCGCGCCCGGCCTGGGGGATGTATACGGTTTCGACGCAACTGCCGGAAGCCACGCGCATCACCCACTTGCGGGTGCCGTCGCTGGAAATGTCCTGGCTGACAATCTCCGGGCCACGAACTTCGGCGCAGGCCTTGAGCTTCTCGCGCAGGGCTTTGCCGATGTTGCTCATGGCCTCGAAGTCGCCAATGCCGAAGTGGTGAATCCATTTCATCACCTGCCCGGCACGAAAGCGCTTCTCGCCGATGGACTCGAAGAAGCCTTCCAGCTGTGGCTGGGTCAGCCCCAGCAGGTTCACCTTGGTGGTTTCGGTCATGGATTCACCCTCCCCCATCGCCTGATCAGCGGATGCGGGCGCACACCTCGGTGGCGGCGAAGAAGTAGGCGATCTCGCGAGCGGCGGAAGCCTCGGAGTCGGAGCCGTGCACGGCATTCTCGTCGATGGACACGGCGAAGTCGGCGCGGATGGTGCCCGGAGCAGCGTCCTTCGGGTTGGTGGCACCCATCAGCTCGCGGTTCTTGGCAATGGCGCCCTCGCCTTCCAGCACCTGCACGACGACCGGACCGGAGGTCATGAAGGAGACCAGATCCTTGAAGAACGGACGCTCTTTGTGCTCGACATAGAAGCCACCGGCTTCGCGCTCGGACAGCTGGACCATCTTCGCAGCGATGACGCTCAGGCCGGCCTTCTCGAAACGGGTGAGAATCTCACCGATGACGTTCTTGGCGACGGCGTCGGGCTTGATGATGGAAAGGGTACGTTCAACGGCCATGGATGACTCCAGTCAGTCAGGTTTTGAAAAGCGGAAAATTAAACCCGCGAATTATACGCGGGTTCCGGTGAAATGCATAAGACCAGCTTGAGGATCAGTCGGCTTCTTCGATCCAGGCTGCCTGAATGGCCTCCAGCACCTTCTCGCCGCCCCGCTCGGGGTCGTCGTCGAATTCCGGCAGGGCCAGCACCCAACGATGCAGATCGAGGAAGTTCAAATAGCGTGGATCGATCTGCGGATGGGTATCGACCAGCTGCAGGGCGATTTCCTGTACGTCGGTCCATTTCAGGCTCACGCGCATGCCCTCAATGCCTTTCCGAAACTTGATTGATGGTGTAGCGGGGAATCTCCACCACCAGATCCTCATCACTGACTTTCGCCTGACAGGATAGTCGCGATTCCGGCTCTAGTCCCCAGGCTTTGTCAAGCATGTCGTCCTCCAACTCGTCGGACGGCTCCAGGGAGTGGAAGCCCTCGCGCACGACCACATGACAGGTGGTACAGGCACAGGACATCTCGCAGGCATGCTCGATCTCGATGTCATTGCGCAGGGCTGCATCGAGAATGCTCTCGCCGGGCCTGGCCTCGACCACCTTACCCTCGGGACAATGCACCTCGTGGGGCAGAAAAACGATCTGCGGCATCACTCACTCCTCGATTTCGTTCAATCGGCGACCGGATAGCGCAGCCTTCACCGACGCGTCCATGCGCCGCGCGGCGAAGGCGTCGGTGACCTGCGCCAGGCGCCTGGTGTGCAACTCGATGGCGGTGCCGTCCTGTGCCTCCAGCGCATCGCGCAGGGCCTGCATCTGCGACTCGATGGCGAGCCGCTCTTCGGCGCTCAGCAGCACTTCGCCGTCCGCCTCCAGGGCAGCCTGCACCGCCTCCAGCAGTCGCTGCGCCTCGACCTGCTGCTCGTTCAGCAGGCGTGCCGCCCTGTCGCCGCCGGCATGCTCGAAGGAGTCCTTGAGCATCCGCGCGATCTCACCGTCGGTCAGCCCGTAGGACGGCTTGACCTGCACGCTCGCCTCGACGCCGGAGCCCAGCTCTCGGGCGGAGACGCTGAGCAAGCCATCGGCGTCGACCTGAAAGGTCACGCGGATCTTCGCCGCCCCCGCCACCATCGGCGGGATGCCGCGCAGCTCGAAGCGCGCCAGGGAACGGCAGTCCTTGACCAGCTCGCGCTCGCCCTGCAGGACATGGATCAGCATGGCCGTCTGGCCGTCCTTGTAGGTGGTGAAGTCCTGGGCCCGCGCCACGGGAAGGGTGGTGTTGCGCGGAATGACCTTCTCCATCAGCCCGCCCATGGTTTCCAGCCCCAGGGACAGCGGATTGACGTCCAGCAGCAGCAGCTCCTCGCCGTCGCGCCCGTTGCCGGCCAGGGTGTCGGCCTGGAGCGCCGCGCCGATGGCGACCACCTGGTCGGGGTCGATATCTGTCAGCGGCGGGCGGTCGAACAGCTCGGCGACCACCTGGCGCACCCGCGGCACCCGGGTGGAGCCGCCGACCATGGCCACCGCGGAAATCTCCTGCGGGTCGATCTCGGCATCGCGCAGCGCCCGCCGGCAGGCCTTCAGGCTGCGCGCCACCAAAGGTTCGATCAGCGCTTCGAAACGCTCGCGGGTCAACTCGCCCTGCCAGCTGCCGTAGGCCAGCGGCACTACCGGACTGTCGGTCAGCGCCTCCTTGGCCGCGCAGGCCAGTTGCAGCAGGTGGCGCTGGGTACCGGGATCGAGGTCGGCGGACAGTCCCGCCTGCTCGACGATCCAGTTGGCGAGGGCGTGGTCGAAGTCGTCGCCGCCCAGGGCGCTGTCGCCACCGGTGGCGAGCACCTCGAAGACCCCGCGAGTCAGGCGCAGGATGGAAATGTCGAAGGTGCCGCCACCCAAGTCGTAGACCGCCACCAGCCCCTCGGCGCCACGGTCGAGGCCGTAGGCCACCGCGGCCGCAGTCGGTTCGTTGAGCAGGCGCAGCACGCTTAGGCCGGCCAGACGCGCGGCGTCCTTGGTGGCCTGGCGCTGGGCCTCGTCGAAGTAGGCCGGCACGGTGATCACCGCGCCGACCAACTCGCCACCGAGGGCTTCCTCGGCACGCTGGCGCAGTACCTTGAGAATCTCCGCCGACACCTCCACCGGGCTTTTCGGGCCCTGTACGGTATCGATGAACGGCATGTGCGACTCACCCTCGACGAAGCGGTAGGGCAGTTGCTCGCCGAGCAGCTTGAGGTCGGAGATGCCGCGCCCCATGAGGCGCTTCACCGACAGCACGGTATTCAAGGGATCCGTGGCGGCAGCCGCCTTGGCCCCGCGGCCGACCTCGACCAGGCCACCGGCCCGGTAGCGCACCGCCGAGGGCAGGATCACCTCCCCGTCGGTGTCCGCCAGGGACTCGGCCAGACCGCTGCGCAGCGCGGCGACCAGCGAATTGGTGGTGCCCAGATCGATCCCGACCGCCAGGCGGCGCTGGTGGGGTTGCGGGCTTTGTCCGGGTTCAGCGATCTGCAGTAGGGCCATGGTATTCAGATATCGGAGGCGCGGCCGGGGCTGCGCGGGGTTAGTCGTCGAGGCGCTCTTCGAGCTGACGGACCTCGGCGGAGAGCTTGTCGAGGAACTGCATGCGCCGTGCCAGACGCTCGGCCTCATCGCGCCGGAGCGTATCGGCCCAGCAAGCGGCAAAGCCCTCGTTCAGCCGTTCCTGGGCCTGCGCCAAGTGGCGCTTGAAGGCCGCCAGCCCGCTCAGGTCGGCACTGTCCTGCAGTTCCTGCAACTCCTCGCGCAGCTCCATCTGCTGCATGAGGAAGGCCGGATCCTGCACCGTGGTCTCCAGGGGCATCTCCTCTCCCTGCAGGGCGAGCAGGTAGCGGGCGCGCCGGGACGGGCTCCTCAGTGTCTGGTAGGCTTCGTTGAGCCGGGCGGACTCCTCCAGCGCCAGGCGCTGCTCGTGCGCGGAGCCGCCGGCGAAGCGGTCGGGGTGCACCCGGCGCACCAGCTCGCGATAGCGCGCCGCGAGCCGCTCCAGGTCCAGGCAAAAATCCGGCTCGAGGTCGAACAGGGCGAAATGGCAGGCGTTACCCATGCAGCAGCCTCAAACGTTGAAGCTTTCGCCGCAGCCGCACTCGCCACGCACGTTCGGGTTGTTGAACTTGAAGCCCTCGTTGAGTCCTTCGCGGGCAAAGTCCAGCTCAGTGCCGTCCAGGTAGACCAAGCTCTTGGGGTCGATGATCACCTTGACCCCATGGCTCTCGAACACCTGGTCCTCGCCAGCCACCTCGTCGACGAACTCCAGCACGTAGGCCATGCCTGAGCAGCCGCTCGTGCGGACGCCCAGGCGGATGCCCGCGCCCTTGCCGCGTCCCTCGAGGGAGCGGCGGACATGGCGGGCGGCAGCTTCGGTCATAGTGATGGCCATGGGAACTCCTCAATCGTCAGCGTGGTTTAGGCCCTGGCCTCTCTTGTGCTTGTAGTCGCGAACGGCGGCCTTGATAGCATCTTCCGCCAGCACCGAGCAGTGGATCTTGACCGGCGGCAACGCCAGCTCTTCGGCGATCTGGGTGTTCTTGATGGTTTCCGCCTCGTCCAAGGTCTTGCCCTTCATCCACTCGGTGGCCAGGGAGCTGGAGGCAATGGCCGAGCCACAACCGTAGGTCTTGAACTTGGCGTCCTCGATGACGCCCTGCTCGTTGACCTTGATCTGCAAGCGCATCACATCGCCGCAGGCCGGGGCGCCCACCATGCCGGTACCGACGTTCGGGTCTTCCGAATCGAGCTTGCCGACGTTGCGCGGGTTTTCGTAGTGGTCGATGACCTTGTCACTGTAAGCCATGGTGCAACACCTCGTTAATCACGGGCAATTTCGCAGAGGGGAATCAGTGGGCCTGCCATACGACCCTGGACAGGTCGACCCCTTCCTTGTACATGTCCCAGAGCGGCGACAGCTCGCGCAACTTGCTGACAGCCTCGCAGACCTTCTGCGCGGCATAGTCGACGTCCTCCTCGGTGGTGAAACGACCGAAGGTGAAGCGGATCGAGCTGTGCGCCAGCTCATCGTTGCGGCCCAGGGCGCGCAGCACGTAGGACGGCTCCAGGGAAGCCGAGGTACATGCCGAGCCCGAGGAAACCGCCAGGTCCTTGAGCGCCATGATCAGCGACTCGCCTTCCACGTAGTTGAAACTGAGGTTTAGGTTGTGCGGCACCCGCGCCGTGGAGCTGCCGTTCAGGTAGAGCTCCTCGAGGGTGCCGACCTGCTCGTGGAAGCGCCGGCTGAGGGCGGCGATGCGCCGGCTCTCCGCGGCCATCTCTTCCCTGGCGATGCGGAAGGCTTCGCCCATGCCGACGATCTGGTGGGTCGCCAGGGTGCCGGAGCGCATGCCACGCTCGTGGCCGCCACCATGCATCTGCGCGTCCAGGCGCACGCGCGGCTTGCGGCGCACGTAGAGCGCGCCGACACCCTTGGGACCGTAGGTCTTGTGGGCGGAGAAGGACATCAGGTCGACCTTCATGCTCTCCAGGTCGATGGCCACCTTACCGGTCGACTGCGCTGCGTCGACGTGGTACAGCACGCCCCGGGAGCGGGTCAGTTCGCCGATGGCGGCGATGTCGTTGATGGTGCCGATCTCATTGTTGACGTGCATCACCGAGACCAGGATGGTGTCTTCGCGCAGCGCTGCCTCGACCATCGCCGGGGTGATCAAGCCATCCTCCCCAGGCTCGAGATAAGTCACCTCGAAGCCTTCGCGCTCGAGCTGCCGGGTGGTGTCCAGCACCGCCTTGTGCTCGATCTTCGAGGTGACGATGTGCTTGCCCTTGCTCGCGTAGAAGTGCGCGACGCCCTTGATCGCCAGATTGTCGGACTCGGTCGCACCGGAGGTCCAGACGATTTCCCGCGGGTCGGCATTGACCAGCTCCGCCACCTGTCGGCGGGCGTTCTCCACCGCCTCCTCGGCCTTCCAGCCAAAGACGTGGGAGCGCGAGGCCGGATTGCCGAAGTTACCGTCCATGGTCAGGCACTCGCTCATCTTCTGCGCCACCCGCGGGTCGACCGGAGTGGTAGCGGAATAATCCAGGTAAATCGGCAACTTCATGAGGCTCTCCTGTCGGGCTCGCATCCGGCTCATTCGATAACGGACGCTTCGATCTTTTCAGCATGCGGCAGCGGGCAGCCGCCCTGGCGCCGATCCTGCAGCCGGGCGAGATCCTGGACGTCACTGCGGGCGACCAGATCGGCCAGGCTGATGCCGCTGAGAAATTCATGGATTTGGTGGCTAAGGTCGCACCAGAGGTAATGGGTCAGGCAGACTTCCCCCGAATGACAGCCGCGATCGCCCTGGCAACGCGTCACGTCCACCGATTCGTTGACCGCGTCGATCACTTCGGCCACCTGGATGCCGGCCATGCCGCGGGACAGCTGGTAGCCGCCTCCGGGGCCGCGGACACTGGTCACCAGACTGTTGCGCCGCAGCTTGGCGAACAACTGCTCCAGGTAGGAAAGAGAAATG
Source organism: Azotobacter armeniacus (assembly GCF_054779355.1). NCBI lineage: Bacteria > Pseudomonadati > Pseudomonadota > Gammaproteobacteria > Pseudomonadales > Pseudomonadaceae > Azotobacter > Azotobacter armeniacus. Next base: position 2,586 of record NZ_BAAGYK010000010.1, on the reverse strand, counting down.
CCCTGGCGCTCGGAGATGTCGGCGAGGGAGACGGGGCCGCTCTGGGCGTGCAGTGCCAGATCGAGCATGGCCGTGACGGCATATCGGCCTTTGGTTGTCAGTCGCATGGTCGCTACCAGGGAATCGCTGATTTGCGCCAAGTATGCAATACCCGAGCACCAGGATCAACTATAAATCCTTCTAATTTACTCGGAATTATTCCACCCCTGTCGGCACAGCCGAGGCGGACAGCGAGCGCGTCAGCCCGGAGGTTTGCCGTTCTCTTCCTTGACCCCGGCGAAATCCTCCTCGCGCAGCGCGGGCAGCTCCTTCGCATGGTAATCGCTGCCCAGCGCCTTGAGCGCCTGGCACATGCCTTCGAGACGCTCGTCTACCGCCTGCAAATGATCGAGCAACTGGCCGATGGCATGCGCCACCGGGTCAGGCATGCTCTGGCCGAGGGCGTAGGCGTCGAAGCCGTATTTCTCGGCGAGCGCCTGACGCTTGGCTTCCTGCTCGTCGCCCGGCCTGACGACGATGCGTCCGGGAATCCCCACCGCCGTGGCGCCGGCCGGCACCGCCCGGGTCACCACGGCGTTGGAGCCGATCTTGGCGCCGGCGCCGACGGTGAAGGGACCGAGGATCTTCGCGCCGGCACCGACGATCACGCCATCCTCCAAGGTCGGATGGCGCTTGCCCTTGTCCCAGCTGGTGCCACCCAGGGTCACGCCATGATAGAGGGTGACGTCGTCGCCGATTTCGGCGGTCTCGCCGATCACCACGCCCATACCGTGGTCGATGAAGAGGCGCCGACCGATCCGTGCGCCCGGATGGATCTCGATGCCGGTCAGCCAGCGACCCAGGTGCGAGACCAGTCGCGCCAGCAGCTTCCAGTCGGCGCACCACAGCCCGTGCGCCAACCGATGCAGCCACACGGCATGCAGCCCCGGATAGCAGATCAGCACCTCGAGAGTGTTGCGGGCGGCAGGGTCGCGCCGGAAAACGCTCCGGATATCTTCTCGCATGCGTTCGAACATTATTGCTTTCTCCGCGTCTGGGCCTCGCCGCGGGCCGCCTTCTGGGTTTCCGTCAGGATACCGCGCAGGATATTCATCTCCAGCTTGCTGATGCCGTTGCGACTGTACAGCCGGCGCAAGCGCGACATCAGATGGCGCGGTTTTTCCGGATCGAGAAAGCCAATCTCCACCAAGGTGCTTTCCAGGTGCCCATAGAACAGCTCCAGCTCGTCCATGGTGGCCGGCTGGGCATTGAGCATCGCCGTGGTTTCCAGCTTTTCCTGCTTGCTCGGCAGGCCCTCGGCCGCCAGCCAGGCCATGCGCACCTCATAGGCCAGCACCTGGACCGCCGCCGCCAGATTGAGCGAACTGAACGAAGGATCCGAGGGAATGTGCACATGGAACTGGCAGCGCTGCAGTTCCTCATTGGTCAGCCCGGCGTATTCGCGACCGAACACCAAGGCCACCTCGGCGCCCTGCCCGGCCTGCTCCAGGCATGTCGTGGCGCACTCGCGCGGATCCAGCAGCGGCCAAGGGATCCGCCGGTCACGGGCACTGGTGCCGAGCGCCAGACTGCAGCCGACCAGCGCTTCCTCCAAGGTTGCGACCACCTGCGCACCCTCCAGGATGTCGGTGGCGCCGGAGGCTCGGGCAACCGCCTCACTGCTGGGAAAGCCCTCGGGATCGACCAGATAGAGACGGCTCAGCCCCATGTTCTTCATGGCGCGGGCCGCCCCTCCAATATTGCCGGGATGACTGGTATTCACCAGGACAACGCGAATGTTCTGCAGCAACACCAGCTCCACAACGCTACACGGCCAAAGGGGCTGGAATCTTACAGAAGCCGGGTAGCGAACGCCACGCGACCAGGGCAATCGCGCTATGAAGCATCCGGGCCAAACAACAGCTGGGCTCGGTACTGCGCATTGGTGCAGGCCCGCATGCACCGCCTGCCAACGCTCAGTCGACTGTTGTCGTTCCGCCATATCAGGTTCAGCGCCGCGCAGCGTATCACGGCCAGATTGCTGGCCGAGTGATCCTTGCGACTGCAATTGGCATCCTCGCGGAACTGCACATCCAGCACCCAATGCTGCCGGTTCTCGATGGCCCAGTGGTCGCGCACCACGCCGGCAAAGCGTTCCAGGTCGCCGCGCGCTCAGGAAATAGCGGCACTCGCGCGTTTCCTGGGCGGCCACGTGGCGAATCGATTCCACTCGCCCAAGAGGCGTCAGACCCTTCCACGTTCTCGTGGGCGAAGTCCTCAATGCTGACCCAGTCGTCATGGCCGCACAGGGTGGCGCAGAGGGTGATCATGACGATGCCCTGCAGGGCATGCAGTTTGTTGCGGGTTTCGCGGCGTGGGTCGATGAGTTCGGCGAAGCAGGGCTGGGGATTGGGCAGCATGAGAGGGCTCGGAAAAGTCTTTTCCGTTACCAGCAATCCTCGCCCAACGCAAGAGGGATGTAGCGCGATTGCCCTGGATGGCCCTGCAGGGCAATCGCATGAACGGATGCGCCCGTAGCTTCAAGCGGCTTCAGCCCGAGCAGGTTTGGTGTAGCGTGTCTTCTCTTTGTCGAGAAGGGATACACGA
>NZ_BAAGYK010000009.1:0-21068 GCF_054779355.1 Azotobacter armeniacus | reverse complement strand
TCAGCAACCAGGGACTGGTACGGTTCGAGTTCCTGGAGGGGGCCATGAATACTGAGCGGATGATCGGTTTCATGTCGAGGCTGGTGGCGGACAGTGACAGGAAGTTCTTTCTGATCCTGGACAACCTGCGTGTCCATCATGCGCGTCTGGTCAGGGAATGGCTCGAAGGGCACAAGGAAGAAATCGAAGCGTTCTACCTGCCACCCTATTCGCCTGAGTGTAATCCGGACGAGTATTTGAACCGCGACCTCAAGACACGCTTGCGCACCAGTGACCGGGCGCGAAACAAGTCGGAATTGCTGGAGAAGGCCGAGGCATTCATGAGCTGGTTGGCCAAAACCCCGGAGCGGGTAGTTGCCTACTTCCAGCATGCGTCGGTGCGTTATGCCACTTAGATTGGGTATTTGATTGCCGGGTTAATAAGAACTCATCCGGGTATCGAAGGCCTCCGGGGTGATATAAGCCAGCATGTTGTGACACCGCTGGCGGTTGTAGTCGGTTTCGATTTATTCAAACACTTCCTTGGTCAGCGGTAAGATGGGATGTTTCATAGGGTGCTGCCAGTGTCTGTGGAGGACACTCATGATGACCTGAGTTCCTGGTGATGACTTGGTTAGATTTTGCGGTCGTTCCTGCTTGCGCTCAGCTTCGTAACTATCTCCCCCGGATTACTCACTTCCTGCAAGTACTCTTCAAACATAGAAGTCAGTTTTTGAGCGCCGAAATCAGAAAGATGATCCTCATCTCGATACAAAGAGTGATTTCCTTCATGAGCCTGGCAGAGGCCATCGTTTGAGCAAAGATAGCGGCTAGGCTCCAAAATTGCCACGCCAATAGCCGCCAAGTCATCTATCGTGCGGTTGATGTATAGATTCTTTGTATTATCGGCCAATAAATCTTTCCCCAGGTTTTCGAGTGATTCTTTGTTGGAGGCCTTGTATGCCAGCATACGCTGAGGATGCATTAACATAGTGGGAACCTGCTTCATAATCCCCAGTTTGACAGGAAGCTGAGAAAGTGCGCTAAATGTTGATTTCATATCCTTGTCGAACTGCAGGCGCCTATGTTTTTTCTCCATCTCTGACAGTAGGGGTGCAGTACCATTATCGTCGATGCCACCTTTTTCAATTCCTTCGACAAACTCATCAAAGCGATTGACAACAATAACTGATCCAATATTTTTTGCTTTCACTAGGGCCTGAAGGTCTTCTACAGAAAATCCGCAGATGGTTCGATTTCCCATTAGCAGACTGGTATGGCAGCTATTACGATTGACATAAACGCCAATGTCATATTTTCGAGCGACTGAAATTAAACCACTAACAATCATGCCTGCATGGCTATCGCCCAACACTAGTAGTGCAGGCTTGCCCGGGGCTCCAGCTTCAACGTTGCAAAGAGCCGACCACCCAATGGAATTAATCCAGTGACCACAACGATTAGTTGGTGCTGTTTCTGCCTTCAGGAATTCTTGAGAGTCGGGGGCGAACCTGCTGACGCCGCCATAGTCTCGCTCAATCAGAATGCCTATTACAAGACAGGCAGCAGTCGCGACACCAGCCATGAAGAAAGAATGTGAATGCTTTTTTAAGAATGACTTTTCTTTTACAGGGGTCTCGATAAAAGCATAGGTTGCCCATGCCAGAAGGAACATTATCGGAATTAGCCAAATAACGGCCAGTTCAGATATATGGCCGGGCTTCCAGGCCACAAGCGTGTCGGCGTTGATATAGCGCGCAAAAACCAGGACTGGCCAATGCCAGAGATAAAGAGGGTATGAAATTAGGCCTACCCATACAAGCGGTCTGAGCGAGAGAAAGTTTCCGATAAATGTGCCACCATTCCTAGTTGCATAAATGACAAGCATCGCCCCGAAAATTGGTGGAATCGCATTGTAGCCAGGGAATTTTGACGTTGGATTCAATGAGAAAATTGACCAGATTATTAATGATATGCCGACAAGTGCTAGTGCCTGATCAATTGAGTGGGAGAGGGTGTGTCTGTTGTCACTGCTAATTTTTATTTTGTCTATTAGTAATGCTAGTAATGATCCACTTAATAGCTCCCAGGCTCGTGATGGAAGCATGTAGAAAGCAATTTTTGGCTGATGCTCGACAAGCCAAGTGCTTAACAGTAAAGATAAAAAAGTGGCAATCAGGAAAAACCAGAATCTGAACTTTCGATATTTGACTCCAAGGCATAATAAAGCAATGGGCGTAAATATGTAAAACTGCTCTTCTACTGCTAGAGACCAAGTATGAAGAAGAGGCATCATTTCTGATGTGGTGGCAAAATAATCATCCTGAAGCAGGAAGAATAAATTCGAGGAGAATACTGACTGGGCTATTAATGACCTGCCAAAGCTTTTGAATTCGCTGGGATATAATAAGATATATGCCGCAATGGTTGTCATGCCTAAGACGACGATTAATGCTGGTAATAGTCGGCGAGTTCTTCGAAGCCAAAAGTGGATTAGAGAAAAGCTCCTGCAATCAATTTCCTTGATAATTATTGATGTTATCAAGAAGCCTGATATGACAAAAAATATATCAACCCCTACAAAACCACCGTCAAAACCAAAAATATGCGCATGGAAAAATATTACCGGAATAATGGCGATGGCTCGAAGCCCATCTATTTCAGGACGGTAGCGAAGTGAACTCATCTAACAACTTCCTGCTTAAGTTTTGTTTGTTCAGCCTTTTTAAGGCTGGTGCCGCAAATACTGCGGTATAAAATTCCTTGCTGGCTTGTCGTTTTGAAGGGGCGGACGAGCGAACATTTGAAATGCATCGCTAGTGGTCTGTTTGATTGATTCGATGAGTCAATTTCGGCGTCCCGGGCTCCGATACTGCGTTGCCGCTCCTCGCCAGAGCCCCGCCATGAGTCGTTGCGGCGCCTTGTTTCGAAACCCCGGTCATCCGAACTTGAGTCAACCAATCGACCGCATAGGCCCCTGGTGTCTCATCCACCCGGAACGTCGGCTAAAGCCTGCGGAGCTTGATGCGTGCCTGATCTGTGGTGAATTGCCAGGCTGCCTCAAGCTGATCTTCCACAAAGCGCTTCTTGACCCGTTCTATCTTGCGTTTGCCCTTGAGGAGCGTTTGCCGGGGCGTGTCCTTGGTGGGTCTTGTGGAAGGACAGAGGAGTTGGTTACAGCTCCTGGTTGTACAAATGCTCGAAGCAGAAGTTGGTCGCCTCGACATAGCCCTCGGCGCTGCCGCAGTCGAAGCGCTGGCCCTGGAACCGGTAGGCCAGCACGCAGCCGCTCTGGGCCTGTTTCATCAATGCATCGGTGATCTGGATTTCGCCATTCTTACCCGGTTCGGTATCGGCGATCAGGTCGAAGATGTCCGAAGTCAGGATATAACGGCCGATGATCGCCAGGTTGGATGGCGCGTCCTCCGGCTTGGGTTTCTCGACCATGTTGGTGATTCGATAGATGTCGTCACGGATCATCTCGCCGGCGATCACCCCGTACTTGTGGGTCTGATCGCACGGTACTTCCTGGATGGCGACGATGGAACAGCGGAACTGCTTGTAGAGCTTGATCATCTGCGCCAACACGCCGTCACCACCGAGGTTCAGGCACAAGTCGTCGGCCAGGACCACGGCGAAAGGCTCGTCGCCAATCAGCGGACGGCCAGTGAGAATGGCATGTCCCAGGCCCTTCATTTCCACCTGACGAATGTAGGAAAAGGTGCACTCATCGATCAGCTTGCGCGTGCCTGTCAGGTACTTCTCCTTGTCAGTACCGCGGATCTGCTGCTCTAGCTCGTAGCTGATGTCGAAATGGTCTTCCAGCGCACGCTTGCCTCGACCGGTAACGATGGCCATGTGCTGCAGCCCGGCATCGTGCGCTTCCTCGACGCCGTACTGAATCAACGGCTTGTTGACAATAGGAAGCATCTCCTTGGGCATCGCCTTGGTGGCCGGGAGAAAACGGGTGCCGTAGCCGGCGGCGGGAAACAGACACTTGCTGATCATAAACGTCCTTGAAAGTGAATGGGGTTGATGGAAATTCTTGAAATGAAGAGTTTCATCTTGAGCACGGGCCAATGGCCCGCCAAGATGAAACAAACAACCGCCTTACTCCGCATATCCCCGCGGATTCCTTGACTGCCAGCGCCAGGTGTCGCGCATCATCGCTTCCAGCCCACGTTTGGCTTTCCAGTCCAACTCATAGGCGGCTTTGGTTGGATCAGCCCAGCATTCGGCAATATCGCCGGGCCGGCGAGGGGCGATCCGATAGGGCACCGGCTGACCGGAAGCCTCTGTGAAAGCCCGTATTATCTCCAGCACGCTGTAGCCGATACCAGTGCCGAGGTTCCAGACGTTCACGCCGCTTTGCGACGAAATCGCCTGCATCGCCTTGAGATGCCCATTGGCCAGGTCCACTACATGGATGTAGTCGCGTAGACCAGTACCGTCGCGAGTCGGATAGTCATCGCCGAACACCGACAGCTCACGCAACTTGCCGATGGCCACTTGGCTAATATAGGGCAGCAGATTGTTGGGAATGCCGTTGGGGTCTTCGCCGATCAGCCCGCTTTCATGGGCGCCCACCGGATTGAAGTAGCGCAGCAGAGCGATGCTCCAGCGCGAGTCGGAGGCGGCGAGATCGCGGAGGATCTCCTCGACCATCAGCTTCGAGCGGCCATAGGGATTGGTAGGCGTGCCGGTGGGAACGTCTTCGCGGATCGGCATCTGCGCCGGCTCACCATAGACGGTGGCCGAGGAACTGAACACCAGGCGGAACACCCCGGCACGTGCCATGGCCTGGCATAGCGCGACGCTGCCGGCAACGTTGTTCTCGTAGTATTCCAGCGGCTTTTGCACGCTCTCGCCCACCGCCTTGAGGCCGGCAAAATGCAGAACTGCAGCGATGCGGTGTTTGTGAAAAAGCCCGTCCAGCAGATCACAGTTGCGAATATCGCCTTCGACGAATAGTGGCTGCTTGCCGCAAATAGCCTCGATCCGCCGCAGAGATTCGGACGAACTATTGTGGAGATTGTCCAGCACCAGCACCTCGAAACCGGCCTCGAGCAGGGCGAGGGTGGTGTGCGAGCCGATATAGCCGGCGCCGCCAGTTACCAGGATTGTTTTTGTCACGAGTCAGCATCCATACCGAGTAAAAGGATAGGGTTAGCGCCACTCTCCAGGGCGGTCGGTTTTCCAGTCGGCGAATACCGACTCCAGGGGATACTGGTACGGATAGCCGTGCCCCACCAGATAGGCAGGGTGGATATTGTTCGAGCGAACCAGCTTGCGAATCCGTACCCGGGCTGAAGGGGGGCTTGATACCGAGCGGACGGGCGATCAGTTCGATGCCATAGGCTGCACTCAGAAGCAGAGGGTAGGGGATTGCCGGTACCTTGCTCTGAGCGCCGACCACCTTGCAGACTGCCTCCACATTCGGGCCATAGGACGAAATGAAGCTGGGGAAGATGATGTCGTTACAACCCGCACGCGCGGCCAGGCACGGATCAGATCAACAGAGAGAACGAGCTTCAACTCGGTCGGCCGTAAGCATCCAGCGTAGTGTTTTCTTTATAGGCGGAGTATCCCAGGCTTCGAGCAGCATGCGAAGGCGGGAGTTATCCCCACATAAAATCTTCACCTCATTGGCCCGCATGAAAGCCGGGTTGACCGTGACCTGCATTGAATGACCCGTTATGCTCTGGCATATAGTCAGGATCTCCCGCAATGAATGGGTTTGTCCTGAACAGACATTCACCGTCTGGCCTAGCGGCCGAACTTCGAGCAACCTACGATAGGCCTGCACAACCGAGCGCACATCGCTGAAGTCGCGCCAGACATCGAGATTTCCCAACGCGATCTTTTCTGCCTTGTTACGGAAGTGCGACACGATTTTCGGCAGAAGAAAGTTCTCCTCCTGACCAACCCCCGTGTAGTTGAATGGCCGTGCGATGACTATCGGCAAACGTTCGTGCCACAGGTTGGCCATATGCTCCATGGCCAGCTTGCTCACTGAGTAGTCATTGGCAGGTGCAGGATGAGTGTCCTCATTCAATACACCGGCAGAAGCATTGCCATAAATATTTGCGCTGCTGGCAAGCAACACGCACTCAGGCGATTTACCGGAAGCGGCAATTGCTTCCAGCAAGTTGCGTGTACCGATCAGATTGATCTGATAAAAGGCATTGGCATCCCCATGCCCGATAAAGGCCAAGGCAGCCAGATGCACCACCACATCTGGCTGAATATCGGCCAGCAACGTACGCAAAGCCGCTGCATCGAGCAGGTCAGCTTGTTGATAGCCAGGCTCAACACTTGGGCGACTACCCAAACCAGTCACCTGATAGCCATGTGCCTTAAGCTCGGCCGCCATATAGCGACCTGTAAAGCCGTGGATCCCAGTAATCAGCGCACGTTTGCTGGCCATACTCATTAAAATGAAAATCCTTGTTGGTTACGACGAAGATCCGCTTGGACCATCATTCGACATAGCTCTTCCAGAGAAGTTTTCGGCTCCCAGTCCAGCTTCTCTTTCGCCTTGGCTGGATTGCCGATCAGCATGTCCACTTCCGCCGGACGATAGAACTTCGGATTCACCGCCACGATCACCTTGCCGGTCGCGGTGTCGATACCCTGCTCATGCTCACCCTCGCCTTTCCATTCCAGGTCGATATCGACTGCCTTGCAGGCCAGGGATACGAAATCGCGAACGGTTTCGGTGCGGTTGGTGGCCAGCACGAAGGTATCCGGCTCGTCGGCCTGCAGCATGCGCCACATGCCTTCTACGTACTCCTTGGCGAAGCCCCAGTCGCGCTTAGCGTCCATATTGCCCAACTCCAGCCGCTTCTGCTTGCCCAGCTTGATCTTGGCTACGCTATCGGTGATCTTGCGGGTCACGAATTCACGACCGCGCAGCGGTGACTCGTGGTTGAAGAGAATGCCGCTGGTACCGAAGATGCCGTAGGACTCGCGATAGTTGATGGTCATCCAGTGTGCATACAGCTTGGCTACGCTATAGGGACTACGCGGGTAGAACGGCGTAGTCTCGATCTGCGGAATCGCCTGCACCTTGCCGAACATCTCCGAAGTGGACGCCTGGTAGAAGCGCACCTTGGGATTGACTATGCGGATAGCCTCCAGCAGGTTCAGCGCGCCCAGACCGGTGATCTCGCCAGTGGTCAACGGCTGCTCGAATGAAACCCCCACAAAGCTCTGTGCCGCCAGGTTGTACACTTCGGTGGCTTCGATGCTCTGCAGCAGGCGGATGCTGGCGGACAGATCGGTCAGATCATATTCGACCAGATGCAGATTCGGATGCTGCTCGATGCCCAGTTCCTCGATACGCCAGAAACTCACCGAACTAGTACGGCGGTAGGTGCCGTAGACGGTGTAGCCCTTATCCAGCAGTAGCTGCGCCAGGTAGGCGCCGTCTTGGCCGGTGATGCCGGTAATGATTGCTTTCTTGTGCATTCTCTAAACTCCATTTAGATGACTTGCGGGTGGCTCAGTAAAACGAATTGAAACGATGGCTAGAGCATTTTCACTATACTCGGACTCACCTTTCTGGGGCGGCCAGGATAACGGCATGCGTGGATTTCTCCTCTCTCCCATGTTTGGGAGAGGGGCCGGGGAGAGAGAGCTGAAAGCCATCGTGCCCAAGGCCGCCTCAGTGGTGATCAGGTATTTCATGAGAATGCTCTAGCGGTCTGTGCGGTCGATTGGTTGACTCAAGTTCGGATGACCGGGGTTTCGAGACAAGGCGCCGCGACGACTCATGGCAGGGCTATGGCGAGGAGCGGCAATGCAGTATCGAAACCCCCAGGCGCCGAAGATTGACTGATCGAATCAACCAAACAGGTCACTAGCGCCACTCTTCGGGGCAGTCGGTTTTCCAGTCGGCGAATGCCGACTCCAGGGGGTACTGGTACGGATAGCCGTGCTCCACCAGATAGCCAGGGTGGATATTGTTCGAGCGAACCAGCTTGCGAATCCGTACCGGGCTGAAGGGGTGCTTGATACCGAGCGGACGGGCGATCAGCTCGATGCCATAGGCTGCACTCAGAAGCAGAGGGTAGGGGATTGCCGGTACCTTGCGCTGAGCGCCGGCCACCTTGCAGACTGCCTCCACATATTCCTGAATCGAGGGGCCGGGGTTCATGGACATGTTGAACAGTGTGAAGTGTTGGCCCTGCTCCTTCTGCCGTTGCAGGGCCCACACTATGGCTGCGCAGAGTTCCTTCACATAGGTGCCGGCCTTGCGGGTATCGCGATTGCCCATATAGAAGAAGTAGCGTTTGATCACTGCCTTGATCAGGCGGGAAACATTGCCACCTTCGCCCGGGCCGAAGACCACGCCGGGACGGACGATGACCAGGTGACGCTGCGCCTTGTCGGCTGCCAGCCAGGTCTGATGGATTTTTTCCGCGGCCAGCTTGGAGCCACCGTAGGCTGTCACGGGAACCGGCAGAGAGCGCTCGTCCTTTTGCTGTTCACTCGGCCCATAGGGCGAAATGGAACTGGTGAATATGATGTCGTTACAACCCACACGTTCGGCCCAGGCACAGACATTTTCGGCACCCAGCAGGTTGGTTTCGTAGTATTCGAAATCCTCATGGCCCGGCTCACGGTGCACTGCGGCAAAGTTGGCAATCAGGGCGATCTGTTCCTGAGGTTGCCAGGTGATTTCCTGACGGACATCGCCTTTGATCTCGACAATCTCGTCAATCTCCCGGATCAGCCGAATGCGATAGGGGAAGGTCTTGTCGGCAACCTGCTCCTTGTCGAATAGGTAGATCTTTTCAAAGCCACCAGTAGCAAGTAGTTGTTTTGCAAAGAAGACGCCAATAAAGCCAGAGCCTCCAAAAATGACAGCACAGCTCATCTGATAAATCCTTTAGCAGAGTGAATGGAATCTTCCGACTCAGGTTCAGTAATCAATGGCCGAAATGAAGCCGTTCAAACCAGTGGGTCAGGGCTCGCCCGTATTTGTCCTCGAAGCGCACCATACCGTCCTCGCCCAGGTATGAGCCGGACTGCACCTCGATCAGCTCACAGCCCCTGCAGATGCTGGATGGTGGCCTGCAGCATGGACAGCTCGGTATTCGCCAGAGGTTGCTCGCTTTTAGCGCCCTCTCCCCTTTGGAGGAGGGCAGGGGTGAGGGGGAGCTACAATTGGTAGCCACGTCGGTGGAGTGAGTTGAAATAAGCTGAATGCGTCCTGGATGAATATCGCGCCTTGGCGCTTGTGGAGCAGATTTATCCGCGCTTTGCCCAGCCATTAACGAATAAGTTTGCTCCTATACCTGACTTGCATCTTCCATTAGTTTTGCGCGATCTCCTTGCCGCTGAAGCTTTTGATCCGCTGCTTGAAAATGCTCCTGCCGAAAGATGAAGCTTTTGACCCGTTGTTTGAAAATAGTTTTATCGAAAGTAGCAGCATGCTCATGCAAGAGCGTTGGAGAGAAGTTGAATTCGCCGTTTTCCATTTGCTGCACGGCCCGCATCAAGGCATCCACACTCTGCTCGTCGAACAGGATGCCGGTCTTGCCGTGAATGACGGTTTCCAGCGCACCGCCCTTGCCGTAAGCGATAACCGGAGCACCCGCCGCCATGGCCTCGACAGGAACAATGCCAAAGTCCTCCATCCCCGGGAATACCAGACCCCGGCAACGTTGCAGGAGATCCTTGATGACCGGGAAAGGCTGGCGTCCCATCAGGGTCACATTGGGCTGGGCTTTGGCCTTCAGACTGTCAAACAGCTCACCTTCGCCTATCACGATAAGCGGCAGGCCAAGCCTGTTGAAGGCCTCGACGGCCAGATCCGCGCGTTTGTAGGCCACCAACTGCCCAAGACATAGGTAAAAGTCGCCACGTTCGGCCTCATGGCTGAATTCGGACGTATTGACTGGCGGGAAAATGACTTCGGCCTGACGGTGATAAAACTTCTTGATACGTGAAGCGATAAAGTTCGAGACTGCGATGAAATGGTCCACACGGTCTGCCGAAAGCCTGTCCCATACCCGCAGCCGGTGTGCAACCAAGGGAAACAGTGTACGAATGATCCACCCGGCTCCGGCTAGGTATTCGTGGTACATGTCCCACACATAACGCATGGGCGAGCAGCAATAACAGATATGCAGGGCGTCCGGGCGGGTAATGACGCCTTTGGCTGGGCCGGATTCGATGCTGAGAACCAGGTCATACTCGTTGAGATCGAGCTTCTCTAGGGCGAGCGGCATGAAGGGCAGGTACTTCTGGTAGTGCTTCTTCGCACCCGGCAGGCGCGAAATGAAGGTGGTGCGGATCTGCCCCCTGAAATTCTTGGGGAGTGACTTGCGTACTACTTCTTCATTGCAGACATGCATAAAAATGTCTGCTTCCGGAAAAAGTTCGACAAGCGCAGAGCAAACTGCCTCGCCGCCACGATTGCTGAGCCACCAGTAGTGAACGATCGCGACTTTCATTGAAACTCCTTTATTGCTTCAAGAAGGTTTATGGCAGATATCTTCCAGTTGTAACGCTCAATGTTTATACGGCCCTTTTCTTTTAGCGTTTGGGCTAGATCCGGTCTTGAAATAAGAAGATCTATTTTTTCGGCAATGTCATTTGTGTCGTGTGGTGAACAATAAAGAGCCGAGTCTCTGCATACCTCTGGAAGGCTTGCTGTATTCGATACAATGACAGGGCACCCACAGGCTTGAGCTTCCAGCGGCGGAATACCGAAGCCTTCATAAAAAGACGGAAATATAAAGGCATCAGCCCCGCTATAAAGATTGACCAAGTCCTCATCGGAGACTCTCCCCAGTAGTTTAATTCTGGAATCCGATTCTATTTTTTTCACAAGGTCGGGGTCCGCGAAGTTTTTATTCAGCGAGCCAGCGATGTAAAGTTTATGAGTGTTCTGCTTGAGCAGGGTGAATGCGTCAATAAGTCCGTGGAAGTTTTTCTGTCTATTTATCGAAGAGACTGCCAGTATATAGCGTTCGGTGGCGGATGAAGGTTTTCTTTGGAATGAGTCGGAGACAGCATTGGGGACGACGAAAACTTTTTCCGGAGGAATGTTATAGATTGCGCAAATCTCTCTCTTGGAGAACTCGCTGACGGTTATGATTTTTAGCGAGTCTTTAAGGGTTTTTGGTGTGGCCAATTGATAAACCGAGCGAAACTTCCACGAGAAGTTTTCTGGAAATCTTTCAAAAGCCACGTCGTGAAGTGTCAATATTTTCTTCTTGTAGAGAAGTGGGGCTGTGTTTGCCAGGTTGACAAGCAGTGGCGTACCCTTTCTTTCCAGGAATAGCGGGAGGTCGATTTGCTCCCATGTATGCCCGGTTCTGGATCCTACGACTTCAACTCCCAGGGCGCGAGCAATCTCATGGTGAATTATGTTTTGAGGTGCTACAAGTTTGATGGACGGAAGCAGTCTGATTAGCTGCCGGCTAATCTCCAGAGAGTAACGCTGCACGCCAGTTATGGGTTGCGTCAAGAATCGGGCATTTACATATATCAATCTGAAAATCCTTTCCTGATGCCTTGGGGTGTTCTGGGCGGATGCAGAAGCTCAGTGCAATACAGTTACTGGATTGAGGCGGGCGCATCATGCGGCCTCGCCATTATTTCCGTCATCGCGTCGATTTCCGCCAGAAATGATAGCGGCCCGTTAGCTTCTTCTTTGCGCGTATTCGAGGCTGAAATATTTTATTACATGGGTAAAACTTAAGTTTAAATCTAATTCCGTACTTAAAATGCTGTGCTGTGTAAAGCACTTTTACGGAAAAGACTAAGTACTCGAACAAAATTTTCCCGGATTTTCTGCTGTTCGAACCAGGCCAACCCCTGTATTTCAGAGGCTTGCACGGGCAATGCAGGGGAAAATATCGGATTATTTTTCTTCGAGCACTTAATAGGTGGTGTTTTGTGTAGTAAGTTATGGCTGGAAATCAATTTGATCGCGCCATTGGTTCTTTCACCTTGTCTTTGAATATCTCAGAGAATAGAGGCGTTAAGAAACTTGCTCCATGCTCATTTAAGTGGTCGTCATCAGAGAAAAGTGGAATTCCATTTTTCGCTCCATAGCAATGAGTTTCGCCACAAAGGTAAGGCAATGGATCAAGAATCCTAACGCCACATTTCTTGGCAGCAGCGTCTTGCGCGGCCCAAGCAAAGGCTTGTCGTTCGTGGTACTCGTCCAAACTTATAGATACTTCTCTTGTGCCGCCAAGGAGCATTGCTCTTCCCATTGTTCTTGGGACATCAAGCTTCATCTCAGGAGTAGGTCTAACCATATAAACAGGACGAGTTTTTGCAAACTCGCAAGCTGTATCCACGATCCTTGTTCTTAAATCCTTATAAAACTCCGGGGTTCGAGAGGGGAATGGCTTGTCAAAATATATTTCCGGAGTGGCAGATAGGTATATCCCGTCAGCCTCGTTTGCTCCATGTGCTACAGCGGAGGTTCTGTTGATTATTACTAATGGTACACTTTCAGGAATATTTTTAGCCTTCTCAATAGTGGATGCCACAAATTCGCCGCAGCGGTAAGAACGATCGTTTATACTTTTTGCGCCGATAATTGTTGGGCAGTTAGACAGTGTCCAGTCCAATGCGTGAAGGTTGTCTGGTAGCGCTTTTTGTATAGCTCCAATAATTGAGGCGGCATGGCTATCACCAATAACAATCACACCTAACGTATCGCCGCCATAAGTGCATTCAGGAACAGGAGTGCTTCCGCTAACATGGCACTCACTTTTTCTTGGATTCGTGTCTACAGCACTCATGAAAACTTGGTCAATCTCTTTTGGTAGCCGCCCTGGAACCCCATTCGTAATGTTCAAAGCTAAGCCTGGAACTGCTGCTGCTAACGTTGCAATCACTAATCCTGCAGAACTTATACTTTTACTCAGTTTTCCTAGATTGATCCGCGCTCGGTTTTCGACAAGTCGGTAAGACAGATGCCCAAGCACAAGAGTCAGAGCCAAGCCACAGACGATGGCTGTCAAATCATTTTGACGTTCCAAGTACACCAGCGCGACAACAATCGGCCAATGCCATAGATATAATGAGTATGAGCAACTACCCAGCGATTGAGCTATGCGGGATCCAGTCCATAGCGAGCCTTGCCTTGCTGATACCAATACCAGAACAGTTCCTATAACGGGCACCAAGGCCCGCCACCCTGGCCAGTTGCTGGTCGCATCAAAAAACAAAACCGCAGCCACGATCAGAGTAAATCCAGCCAACTCAATAATTTTTCTCTGAGCATCAGATAAAAAAAGCGAGCCAGCCAGCATATAGACAAGGCCACCAGCAAGCATTTCCCAAGCCCGAGTTGGAAGTAGATAAAAAGCCGCTTTTGTCATCCATGGCGACAAAAAAACTGAAAGAGTAAAGGAAATGACTAATCCAAGCGCAATCACAATTGTGATTGAAGTTCGACCTGGTCGGAGTTTCCATGTGGCCAGCAGGACTAATGGCAGTATTAAATAAAATTGCCACTCAACAGATAATGACCAAGTATGTAGCAACCATTTTTCATGTGAGGCTGCATCAAAATATCCTGCCTCTTGCCAGAAAACTATATTTGAAATAAAGCCCAATGCGCTGAAGACATGCTTTCCGAGCATGCCATAATCAATACTTGGCAGAAAAAACCAACCAGAAATCAACAGTACTACACATAAAACTATTAGAGCTGGAATGATTCGCCTGGCTCGTGCAAGATAGAACTTCCAAACAGAGAAATTTCTCTGCCCATCTGATGGATTTTCCAAGCCGCTAACAATTATTCCAGTCATTAAGAAACCTGAAATCACAAAAAAAACATCAACTCCAATAAATCCTCCGCTAAAAAATGAAACACCGAAATGATAAAGAACTACAAAAAAAACTGCCCATGCTCGTAGTCCGTTTATATCTTCTCTAAAATTTTTAATGCTTTCATTTGTCATGTTGATGGCAGCCAAAAGATTTATGGATGCGCTGGTCTATTGATTGTCTAGATCAGCTCTGATATGTAAATACTTGAATTTTTTCTTGTATTTAAGCAATAGAGCTTCGATTTCAGCTAAAGACTGGTAACGTACTTAAAATCGGAAAGGCTCAATCATAGGGGAGACAGGTTTGTTGTGTCGGCTGGGTGCTTATTGCAAGGCCAGCGTATTTATTAGATGCTTATGTGGATTTTTATCCTTTATGAAACAATCTGGGGCGAGTTCCAGGATTTGAAGCCCAAGCTGCTAATAAATGCGCAAGCCCACTAGGCAAAATAGGAATCAGGGTGGCCCATACATAGAGCGCAGTGCGCTTGACCCAGCCGAAGTCCTTTCGGGCGCGAATGCTTCGTCTAAGGGGGGGGAACAGAGTTATCGCAGCACGCAGTCGTTTCAAGCCCCAACGCTCTCCCATTACCGTGATTGCATACTCGGATTTCAACATTGAAAAATCAATAAAACGGGACCGTGTGAAGCGGAGGTGCAATCGCTCTTCGATCCAATGCTGGAAACGAGAAGACCTTCTTCTGACGAGTGAAGATTCGTCAGCACTTTTTGCTGCGTTTCCGAAAGCCAAAGCACCACGAATATCCTCTTTACAGGCGTGGATACGATAAGCACCGAGAGTCTTGTTTACCTCTAAAACACGCCCAACCAGGCTGGCCCCATAAATGGTGAAAAAATCTGCTCCATGCCTGTCATGCTTATCTTGGGGGAGAGGAAACAACTTTTCTAGAGCGCTGCGCCGATAGGCGTTGCCGCTACCAGGTGCCGAATTATAAAGAACACCTTGATTCAGTAAACGCCGACCCTGCTCACCGTTGTCAAGTGCAGAGGGAATGGTTCCGCCTGTCGAACTTCCAAACTTATCAATCAGGCGCATATACCAATGAACTTTTACAACCGACTCATCCTGAAATGCTTCCACAATATGCTCAATTGCATTTGATGTTAGAAGATCATCTGAATCCAGAAATATGATTATGTCGCCCTTTGCTAATATAAATCCGGTGTTATATGCGGAAATTTGACCTCCATTCTTCTTTGTATGCAAGTGAAAGCGTGGGTTGCCTTTAAAGTGGTTAAGCCGCTCCAATGAATTATCAGTTGAGCCATCATCAATAACAATAACTTCAAGTGGCTCAATAGTCTGCGATAATGCTGATTCCACAGCACTTGCGATGAATTTTTCATAATTGTAATTACACACAACAATCGAAACAGAGAAATCCATATCATCTTCCGTGGCGGGCTGTTTCATGGGCAGGGCCGCGGTTGTCGCGGATGTCTGTGGGGAGGCACCTATGATGACCTAAATGCTTGGTGATACCTCAGTGACATGCCAGGTAGGCGTTTTATAGAGTCCTGAACGACACATTCTCATATATCCAGCACGCGCAGCGGGTCGAGTTTGCCCAAGAAGAGATGGGCAAATGCTCGCAAATTTCCCCGCAAGCGCCCAGGAAAATCCTTTATTTTCACCCCAAAAATAGTTTTTGCTAGATTGGAGAGTATGTTTTTTGACATGAGCGTGCCTGCCTTGCGCCAAGACATAGTGCCTTTTTTGGCCAGATAAATTGGATTGGCAATCTGAGAATAACCGAAACGCACACCACTCGTACGGCCTGAACTCACGCCTAGATGAACGCCTTTACAGGTGGGTAAAAATGCCAGTACACCGTATTTCCGTGCCTGATTAGCGAAGTCGTAATCTTCCTGCCACCCATAGAGGGGAAGCTTTTCATCAAATCGTGAGTGATCGACCACGGTTCCGCGAAACGCCATATTGCAGCCATATAGGCCTTCGAGAATCCTGGTTTCGGCCGAGTTCGACCAATGAGATTCCGCTGGCTTTGCCCCCGAGAGGTATTGCTGCGCATCCTCCTCCGGAATTCCGAACTCGCTCTTTACTCCATCAGCCAGCACATGACCGGTGATTCCGACAATTTCTTTGCGTTCTTCCATGGCCTTGGCGGTGTTTTCCAGCCAGTTCGGTGCAGGTCTGAAATCATCGTCAAAGAATGCTACAAGCCAGTCATTCGATACCAAGGATTGCACATGGGGTATTAGCGCATCCAATCCTGCATTGCGCTGAATGGTCAAGCCAGCCTTCGACAACAAAAGCGTCGCGTGCCCCTCGCTAACCAGCGGATGCATATCCATTCCGTCAATGTCACGAGGCTCACTACCCACCACTACAACATGGGCTGGTGTAAGCGTTTGACGGGTAATATAGTCAAGCAATATATAAGTCTCTTTGGCGCGCCCTTTTGTGGCGATAACTACGAATACTTTCATTTCAAAAACCTTTTTAAAGACGTAATATGCGAGGCAGGATGCCAATTCGCCAGCATGAATAAGAAAGGCCTAGGAAGACAATCGACTCCCCGACTATGCGGGCCACAGCCATGCCAATGCCGCCATAGGTAATACCTAAAGGGATAGCGCAAAGCAAGTTCAATGCTGCGCCAAGTAGAGCAACTTTAGTCAACATGCCCTCCTTATGCAGCGGGATCAAAACATAACTGCTTAATACGAGATTGATAGCACTCAGCGGAAATACCAGTGCCAGACATTGCAGTACCGGCACGCTTCCCTCGAAGCCTGATCCAAAGATCAGTGGTACAAACCAGTGGCCTAACAACAGGGTGCAAACCAAACCGCTAAGCCCAATACTGAATAAAATGAACATTGCTTTTCTGATCAGGGAATAAGCCGCATCCTCATCATGTTGGGAAAACATGGCTGTAATACGTGGTAGGAGAATCTGACCAGCTGGCACCATCACGCTCAATCCAACCGCGACCAAGCGCTCCGCAGCACCAAAAGCTCCAACCTCTGCTTGAGTAGATATAATGCTCAGCAAATAAGTTGAAGAGGCCACCAGCAGCACGGAGCTACCGTTGTAGAGAAAAATAGTGCTGGAAGAGCGGATCAGTGCATAACCTGATTTCAGTTCAAGTGGTGGCTGTGATATTTCGTGCCGCACCCACCAGTGTGCAATGGCCAGTGCTATTACACCTGAGCACAGCAGTAATATGAGGACTAGATCAGCATCATCCTCCTTCTGCACTAGGGGCAAGATCAGCAGAAGACTAATGACGAATCCAATGACTTCCAGCGCTACAGCACTACGGGGGCGGCCACTGCCTGCGAAGTACCATCCCAAGTTGAACGCAGACACTATTCCCAGCGCGATTGCAGCGAACCCGGCCACTGGATTCGCTGACAAAACTGGGGATAGAAAGATGGCAACACCACCACCAACCAAGGCAAAAACGCTAAGAATCATGCGAGCCACCAAATGCTCGCCAAACAAACCCGCATATCGTTCAGGGCTAGCAGTAGCGATGGCGCGCATACCTGCGGTTGAGAATCCCCAGCAGGTGAATCGCCAGATCATATTCATCAAGGACATGGCGGCTAGCACCAGTCCGTAGCCTTCTACACCAAGTACTTGCCCATAAAATGGGATAAGCAGTAACAAATAGAGATAGCGAAGAGTGTATGCAGAATAGACAAAGAACAAGTCGATGCGTGACTGCCAGCCTTCCACCAATGTCGGGTTGCTCATCCTTGTGGTCCCTGGCTAAGTTGAAAAGACGAGTTGCCGGCCATTGTGTCCGTTCCTCTCATGGGGAGTCGCTTCATTTTTTTGGTGGACTTGAGTGCTACTGCTAAAGCGACACCGTAGAGAAATGCATTGTAACTACCAAAGTCCGGGGTAGTAGCTACCAAAAGCCCTACAGTAAAAGCAGGAATAAATGCAAAGCGAACTCCATTAATCATGGCCCGACTGACCCTGTCACTTCCTGAAGGCAGTTTGCGCCGAAAGCTTTGCAGGACGAGCGCGAAATATAGCAGACCGCCGATCACGCCTGTATTGCTGAATATTGCTGCTGCAAAGTTCGATGTGCGGGTACTACCAACCCCCACCCCCAAGCCCCATGTATCGGCAAGCGCTTGCCAGCCCACGGCTGTCCACATGCTGCGCTCTTCATAAGAGCTGGTCTGCGTTTTGTTAAAGACAATTTCATTGAGCTTAACGATGATGGGATCCAGTAGAGATGGATTAAACAAGAGTATGAAGCACAGACCCAGTAACGCCGCTAATGCCGTCCAGAACTCGAAGCCGAGTCCCTTGGGTGAGAAACCACGAGCGGATTTGGTGCTTTTTCGCCACGCCCACTCCATGACCGCAACTAGGCCGAATACGAACAGGCTCACGTAGGCTGCAGAAGAGGTTGACAGCCAGGTAAAAAGCACCAGAAAAAAAATGAGAACTGGAATAGCGCGCTCACGTAGCCAGCGGTCAACTATCGCGTGGCGAAAGAAATAGATCAAACACAGAAAGGAAATGCAAAGGCCGCCATAGACGGAAGCTTCAGGCATAAGTCCGACTACCCGCTTGTCAGCAAGAATTTTTACTTCCGTCAGCAATGCATAGGTGGCGGTACGGAAGGGCTTCAGGACACTGTCAAGTGCTACATATTGAGTCAGAAAATCCAAAAAGCCGGTAAAGATTACTAGCGCCGCGCCAAGGCACATGGCAGACAGGACATGCTGGCGCTGGGCGGGGTCACGCAGCATGCGGGCAAAGGCAAATACCGCAAACACCGATATCGTCATGTAGGCGAGTTGCGAGAAGTTCTGGGTGGTAGGTACGAGTGGCGCGCCGCCGAGGCTGGAAAAGTCCAAGCGTACCGGGATGACAGTGACCTCGCCACCGAAAAAACGGGGCATGAAAATGGTGGTTATTATTGCTACCAGCCAGAAGAGGAAAAGCAGCAACAAGCGTCTTGGCGAGCGCGCTGCAGCGAAAAAGAACTTCAAGCCGTCGCGGCTGAGCAGGCTACGCATGATGATTAGTAGTTCCACCATGGGAGTTGGAGTCAGGGTCAGGCCGCCGGTCAGCTCCGGTGGTATCACTGCAAAGGCACCGAAGGGCATGGAACCGAAGAATAAATACAACAGAACATGGCTTTTGCCGAACAGGCCCAGGAGCGCGAGCCCCCAGAATAGCGCAATAGGAATGGCTTCCATGAACTTTAATGATCTCTAAAGGGGGCTAAATTATCCTGGGCGGCTTCTAGTGATCTGGGCGATTGATTGGTTAACTCAAGTTCGGATGCGGGGGGTTCGAGGCAAGGCGCCGGGACGAGTCCGAGTCATAGCAGGGTTATGGTGAGGAACGGCAACACTGCCTGTGTTGGGGCCTCGGGCGCCGAAATTGACTAATTAATTATCCATGCAGGCCGCTAGCTCGTCTGCTTGGCGGACTTTAAAATCAAGGAGCAGCGCAGTCAGTAGATAGCTTATTTTGCCAGCTGTTAATTAACAGAAGCCTGGTTAGCCCTCCTTCTCACGTTGCATTTAGCGGTATGCTTTGGACCATATGGAGGGAGGCCTTGTTCGTTACCACGACCAGAAGCTTGATTGCCTGCTGCAGAAACATGAACAGGAATCCATGGAACGCAAATGCTTTCGTATGTTCCAGATACTGGCAAGGAATATCTATACCGAGTCGCATGACGTTAAGCTTGCCCGGCTTTCTGCGATTCTTCCTGATAGGGTGTTCCACGCGGGGCCCAAGCACTGCGAGCCGGCAGCTTAAACGAGGAGTTACCTTGGTCGAAATAAGCCAGTTTGATTTGCACCTCCTGTGCCTGTCTAATCAACTGCTCCAGCTCTTCGTGGTTTTTGGAAAAGATTAAAGCATTGCGTTTTTAGACTTGCGTGGCATTGATTTCCAGATGAACTCCAGCCTTTTTAGCATACTTTCACCGTATTCGCATGCTCCGAGGAGCAGCCATCATCGGCGCCATTTGTGCACGCTTTTACGAGAACTGCTCATCAGGGCTCAATAGGAGTATCTATGATTTATTAAATTGTAATCTACCAGGGTTGTACATGTTTTGTGCTCCGCCTGGGGGGCTTCTCTTGTTTTATTGCTTGGTGAACTCTGTAAAATCTTCTATTGAGTTTAATATTTTGTTTTGTAGTTTTTTTATGGTTTTCTGGTCGGCGGTGAGTGTTTTATTGTTGAGCTTGGAAGATGCAATTTCTTGCTTGAAGTTGTGAATATAAGAGCGTGAAAGGGGTATTCCTATTTTTGAAGGAGTAATAATTTTTCGTGCCTTATAAGAGATAAGACTTCGGCGGATAATTGATGTCTTGGGAGGGGTGGCTTGATAAGCCTGTGGGGGCTCAACTCCGAGCAGTGCATAAAAGTCATTCCATTTGTGCTTCTCCAGGTCATCCTTTATTGATATTGGGAAAAATGGGATTCCAAATGTCGCAGCGATAATTGCACCATGCAATGATTCTGCATATACAACTTCCGCGCCTCTGATTATTGATATATAGCTCTGGATATCAATGGTTCCCGGGTCAAGAAAGAATAGGTCTGTATCATTGTTCTTTGAGAAGTCCCAAAGCTCTGCTGATTTATGATGCAGAGCTACTACATTTTTATAAGGGAATGGCCTTCCAGTCATGAGTTCAGGAATTTTTTCTACATATATTGCCGGGTCTCCCATTACATATTGATCTGGGTCGAGGCCTAGTTTTTTTGCTGTAATAGGGCCTCGGACGCCAAAAACTTTTGTCGTTGACCAGTCTATGGATACTGACTCGCGGTATCCAAAGCCGGAGCCAAAAATTAACGAGTTTTTTATCGTGCCATGGGCATCATTTAATAGAGTGCCAATTCCGTACAATGATTTTTCGGGGAGGATTTTGTCATAACCAGGGATGATGTGGTTAAAAAATGGTATATTTAAGTCGTCGCCAAAATTTCCGCGCCAGTCTTTGAAGTAAGCAAGTCTCATGATGTTTATTCCATAAAAAATAATGGTGGTTTGGGGCAATGTCTGGAGGTTTTTAATTTGGTGCTAACTGGTGGCTTGTTAAACTTGTTCTTCGCCTCCCCTTGCGCTGATAGCTTATTTTGTGAAATTTTAAAATAATATTTTTCTGAGTTTGAATTTTTCCTGTTTTTTGTTACTAATCTTTTAAAAAGTAATGTCATGCTGCTGTATATCGGCAGTCCGGGTGGCGGAAAAACGATCTCACCAGCTCCGGCAACTTCTGGATTCTGCGCAG
>NZ_BAAGYK010000008.1:0-36991 GCF_054779355.1 Azotobacter armeniacus | reverse complement strand
TGATCGATCCGGCACAGATCATTGCCTGGTCATGTTGGCGAAGGGCTCATCAGGCCGGGGCCAGGCGGGCTCATCTCACTTCCAAAATGCAACTGTAGTGCTAGAGCGTCAGCGGCAAATAGTGATCCACCAGCAGGGCGATGAACAGCAGGAACAGGTAGCGAATGCTGTATTTGAAGGTGCCGATCGCCGCGTGGGGCTTGCTGTCGCGGTACAGCGCCCAGGCCCAGTGCAGGAAGCGTCCGCCGAGGAGCAGGGCACAGGCCAGATAGAGCGGACCGCTCATGTGGATGGCGTAGGGCAGCAGGGTCACCGCCAGCAGCGCCAGGGTGTAGAGCAGGATGTGCAGCTTGGTGTAGGCCTCGCCGTGGGTCACCGGCAGCATGGGGATCTCGGCCTGGGCGTATTCGGCCTTGCGGTGGATGGCCAGCGCCCAGAAGTGCGGCGGGGTCCAGGTGAAGACGATCAGCACCAAGAGCAGCGGCTCGGCGGACAGCTGGCCGCTCACCGCGACCCAGCCGAGCAGCGGCGGGGCAGCGCCGGCCAGGCCGCCGATGACGATGTTCTGCGGCGTGGCGCGCTTGAGAAAGCCGGTGTAGATCACCGCGTAGCCGAGCAGCGAGGCCAGGGTCAGCCAGGCCGCCAGCGGGTTGGTGAAGGTCAGTAGCAGGGCCATCCCGGCCAGTGCCAGAAGCAGCGCGAAGCCCAGCGCCGCGAGCGGCGCGACACGGCCTTCGGCCAGCGGGCGGCGCCGGGTGCGCGCCATGATCGCGTCGATGCGCCGGTCCACCACATGGTTGACCGCCGCCGCCGCGCCCGCGCAGAGGCCGATGCCGAGGTTGCCGAAGAGCAGCACCGTCCAGGGCACGCCGGCCCGGGAGGCGAGGAACATGCCGACCAGCGAGGTGATCAGCATCAGCACCACCACCTTGGGTTTGGTCAGCTCCAGATAGTCGCGCCAGGTCGCCTGGCTGCGTTCGCCGAGTAGGGTGGCCATGGTTGTTCTCCTTGTGATTGATCGTTCCCGCGCTCCCGTGTGGGAGCGCAGCCCGGGACGCTCCGCGCCCCTTATCTGGAAACCTCAGAGGCGGAGTGTCCCGCATGGGGCTCCCACGCAGGAGCGTGGGAGCCATCAGGCAAAACCGGGCGCGCACGCAGCCGGTAGTTGACCAGCACCAGCGCCAGCAGCAGCAGGGCGGCGCCGCCGTTGTGGGCGACCGCCAGCGGCAGCGGCAGGCGCCACAGCACGTTGCCGATGCCCAGCCCGACCTGCAGCGCCAGCGCGGCGAGGAGCAGGGCGGCGAGCCGGCCGAGGCCGTGGCGCCACAGCTGCCAGGCGAGCGTCGAGAGAACCAGAGCGACGGCCAGGGCGCCGAGGCGGTGACTCAGATGGATGGCGGTGCGCGCCGGGCCGTCGAGCATGCCGCCCAGGTAGCTGGGGCCGATCGCCTGGGTCAGGTGGAAGGCGTTGGCGAAGTCCATTTCCTCCGGCCACCACTGGCCGTGGCAGGTGGGCAGGTCGAGGCAGGCCACCGCCGCATAGTTGCTGCTGACCCAGCCGCCCAGGGCGATCTGACCGACGCTCAGCGCCAGCGCGCCGCCGGCCAGGGCGCGCAGCGCCGGAGCCGGGGAGGGAAGAGCAGGGACCGCGCTGGAGAGGCGCAGGCCGAGCAGAAAGAGCAGGGCGAGGGTGGTCATGCCACCGAGCAGGTGAGCGACCACCACCTGTGGCCAGAGCTTGAGGGTGACCGTCCACATGCCGAACAGCGCCTGGGCGATGACCACCCCAAGCAGCGTCAGCGGCAATCCGCGCGGCTGTCCGGGGTCCGCCCGGCGGCGCACCGCCTGCAGCGCCAGGGCGAGGATGGCCAGGCCCAGGCTGCCGGCGAAGTAGCGGTGGATCATCTCGTTCCAGCCCTTCTGCGGCTCCACCGGCGCGTCGGGGAAATGCCGCTCGGCATGGGCCAGCTGCGCTTCGCTGCTCGGCACCGAGAGAAAGCCGTAGCAGCCCGGCCAGTCCGGACAGCCGAGCCCGGCGTGGGTCAGGCGGGTGTAAGCACCCAGCAGCACCACCGCGAAGGCCAGCAGGGTGGCGAACAGGGCCAGGCGAAATCCCGGTTTGCGACGTGTTGGCATGGCAATCTCCCGTTCCATCGACGATCCGTTCCGTTGTGCATGGCGCCGGCCCCCACGCTCAGCCGATCTTCGACAGCTTGAGCAGCAGGCGCAGGTCCTCCAGCACGCCCTTGCCGTCGGCCTCGGCGCCGTAGCGCAGCACCAGGTTGCCGAGCGGGTCGACGATCCACAGCTGCGCCCCGGACAGCCCCGGCGCCGCATGCTCGTAGAGCGTGGGTTCCAGGCGGTAATGAGCGAGCTGCGGGTATTCCCGTTCCAGCCGCCGCGTTTCCTCGACGGTCAGCGGCTGGCCCACGGCCAGGGCATGGGCGCCGCGCTCGGCCTCGCGGCCGAGGCCGATATGAATCTGCCGGGCCAGGTAGACCAGTCGTTGGCAGTCCGCGGCGCACTCCGCCGGGGCGGTGACCAGCAGCTGCCAGCGCGACTCGGCGCCCCCGGTCGGCGCGATGCCCAGCTCGGCGCGGCTCTGGCCGGTGCCGATCAGCGTGCCGTGGTAGGTGCGTCCTTCCGGCACCCAGAAGCGCCACTGGTACATGGCGCCGGCCAGCAGCATGGGGCCGAGCACCACGGCGAAGAGCGCCAGCAGCTGCAGGCGGCCGCGCCGGGGCGAGAGGTGGGGTTCAGTCCGGGCGGTGAGTGACGACATGAGGAGTCTCCCGTGCGCTGTGGATGCCGAGGTAGATGAACAGGGCGAGCAGGGCGGCGGCCAGGGCGAACCATTGCACGGCGTAGCCCAGGTGCTTCTCCGGGGCCATGGCGAGCAGCGGCCAGTCCACCGCGTAGGCGGCCGGGCCGGGTTCCAGACGCAGCTCGACGGGCAGGCCGTCGCGGCCCAGCTCGGTCCAGAGGGCCGCTGCGTCGACTCGGTTGACCAGCCGCGGCCAGGCGTCGCCGGCGGCGTTCTTCAGCAGGAAAGGGTTGCCGGGCGGGCGGTAGACCCAGGCGGTCAGCGCCAGGGGAGCGCCCGGCGTAGCAAAGACCGGCGGTACGCGCCGATCGGGCCAGGGCAGCCAGCCGCGGTTGACCAGGAGCCACCGGCCGCTGTCGTCCCGGAAGGGTTGCAGCAGCTCGACGCCGGGCCGGCCGGCACGAGTGCGGCTGTCCAGCAGCAGGCTGTGCTCCGGGTCGAAGCGGCCGTGCAGGCGCACCCGCTGCCAGGCCAGCGCGCCGGCGGCGTCCAGCGCCGACGGGTCGAGCGGCTCGGCCTGGCGGCGGGCCTCGAACTGGGCGAGCAGGGCGCGCTTGTCCTCGGCCCGCGACAGCTGCCAGAAGCCCAGGCCGATCAGCACCGGCAACAGCAGCGCGACCAGCAGGCTCGGCGCCCAGCCGGGGCGGAAGTGGCGCCACGGCGCGCGGCCGGGCGTTCTCGACGGCGGACTATACTGCACGCATCCCCCTTAACCCCCCGGAGCCGTCCATGCTGCTCAAGGTGGCGATTGTCCTGTCGCTGCTGGCGATGCTGGCCAGCCTGTTCAGCGGCCTGTTCTTCCTGGTCCACGACGCCGGCCATACCCGCCGGGTGCTGCAGGCGCTGTACGTTCGGGTCGGTCTGGCCGCGCTGACCCTGGCGCTGGTCGCCTGGGGCTTCTACAGCGGCCAGCTCGTTTCCCATGTGACCTGGTAGCTGGTAGGGCGGGTGCAACCCGCCGCTCCGGAGCGGATCGCGGCCATTGCCGGCGGGTTTCACCCACCCTACGGCTCCGTTCGGTGGAAAACCGCGCCAGCGTTTTCCACCGAAGTGCCGCACCGACATCTGGTGGGTAAGGCTGCGCCGTTACCCACCCTGCGCCCTGTCCCGCTCCCTGTTCACAGCACGTAGACGAAGATGAACAGGCCGATCCACACCACGTCCACGAAGTGCCAGTACCAGCTCGCCGCCTCGAAGCCGAAGTGCTCCTCGGGGGTGAAGTGGCCGCGCAGCACGCGGAACAGCATCACCGTGAGGATGATCGCGCCGATGGTCACGTGGGCGCCGTGGAAGCCGGTGAGCATGAAGAAGGTGGCGCCGTAGATGCCCGAGCCCAGGGTCAGCCCCAGCTCCTGGTAGGCGTGCACGTATTCCTCGGCCTGCAGGGTCAGGAAGACCACTCCGAGCAGGACGGTCAGCGCCAGCCAGAGCTTCAGCTTCTGGCGCTCGCCGTTCTTCAGCGCATGGTGGGCGAAGGTCACGGTGAAGCTGGAGGACACCAGCAGGATGGTGTTGACCAGCGGCAGCGACCAGGGGCTGATGGTCCCGCTCGGTGCCGGGTACTGCTTGGGATCGGGGTTCTCCAGCAGCGGCCAGGTGTATTCGAAGTTCGGCCAGAGCATATGGCTGATGCCCTTGTCGCCCTCGCCGGCGAGCCAGGGGCCGGTCCAGTAGCGGATGTAGAAGAGCACGCCGAAGAAGGCCAGGAAGAACATCACCTCGGAGAAGATGAACCAGCTCATGCCCCAGCGGAACGAGCGGTCCATTTGCGCGCTGTAGAGGCCGGCGCGGCCTTCCCGAATCACGTTGCCGAACCAGCCGAACAGCATCCAGGCGATCAGCAGGGCGCCGACGAAGAAGATCAGCGGGCCGGAGATCTCGTCGCGGCCGGCCTTGAGGTCGTTGAACCAGCTGCCGAGTCCGTAGACGGTGATCAGCAGGCCTAGGCTGGCGATGATCGGCCACTTGCTCTGGGCGGGGACGTAATACTGCTCGTGGGTCGACATGGTCGTTCTCCTTATCGGACGCTCTGGGCCGGCGGCGGCCCCTGGCGCTCGGTGATGTCGAACAGCGTGTAGGCGAGGGTCAGGTACCGCACGTCGGCCGGCAGGTCGCGATCGACGACAAAGCGCACCGGCATCTCGATGCGTTCGCCCGGCTGCAGTACCTGCTGGGTGAAGCAGAAGCACTCGGTCTTGTGGAACCAGGCCGCAGCCCTGGCCGGTGCGACGCTGGGGATGGCCTGGGCGGTCATCGGCACGCTGCTGG
Organism: Azotobacter armeniacus; assembly: GCF_054779355.1. Taxonomy (NCBI): domain Bacteria; kingdom Pseudomonadati; phylum Pseudomonadota; class Gammaproteobacteria; order Pseudomonadales; family Pseudomonadaceae; genus Azotobacter; species Azotobacter armeniacus. The sequence continues at coordinate 31,899 of NZ_BAAGYK010000008.1, read as the reverse complement.
GGTTGTGGGCGATGAACAGCATCTGGTTGCTGGCGCCGGGATGCACCTCCAGCTCGTCCTGCAGCGGGTGGAACTCCCAGCTCATGCCGGCGGCGTTGCTGGCGAGGAACTGCACCCGCACCCGGCGTGACTCGTCCACCGCCTGCATGCCCTGCCAGGCGCCGGCGGTCTTGCCGTTGATGCCGAAGGCCTGGCACATCACCTCGTACAGCGGCACCAGGGCGAAGCCGAAGGCGAACATCGCCACCACCACCAGCAGCAGGCGGCGGATCAACCGGCCGGTGGGCAGGCTGTCGCTCATGAGCCGGATGCCTTGTGCAGGTCCATGTCAGTCCACCTGCGGCGGGGTCTGGAAGGTGTGGTAGGGCGCGGGGGAGGGCACCGACCACTCCAGGCCGTGGGCGCCGTCCCAGGGCTTGGCCGGCACCGCCTCGTCGCTGCGGATGCACTTGATCACGATGTACAGGAACAGCAGCTGGGTGGCGCCGAACAGGAAGGCGCCGAGGCTGGAGACCATGTTGAAGTCGGCGAACTGCAGGTTGTAGTCGGGGATGCGCCGCGGCATGCCGGCCAGGCCGATGAAGTGCATGGGGAAGAAGGCCAGGTTCATGCCGATGAAGGACAGCCAGAAGTGCAACCTGGCCAGGGTTTCGTCGTACATGTGCCCGGTCCACTTGGGCAGCCAGTAGTAGGCCGAGGCGAAGATGCCGAAGATCGCCCCGGGCACCAGCACATAGTGGAAATGCGCCACCACGAAGTAGGTGTCGTGATACTGGAAGTCGGCCGGGGCGATGGCCAGCATCAGCCCGGAGAAGCCGCCGATGGTGAAGAGGATGACGAAGGCCACGGCGAACAGCATTGGCGCCTCGAAGGTCAGCGAGCCGCGCCACATGGTCGACACCCAGTTGAACACCTTCACCCCGGTGGGCACGGCGATCAGCATGGTGGCGTACATGAAGAACAGCTCGCCGGCCACCGGCATGCCCACGGTGAACATGTGGTGCGCCCAGACGATGAACGACAGGAAGGCGATGGCGCCGGTGGCGTAGACCATCGAGGTGTAGCCGAACAGCGGCTTGCGGCTGAAGGTCGGGATGATCGAGCTGACCGCGCCGAAGGCCGGCAGGATCATGATGTACACCTCGGGGTGGCCGAAGAACCAGAATACGTGCTGGAACAGCACCGGATCGCCGCCGCCCGCGGCGTTGAAGAAGCTGGTGCCGAAGTGGATGTCCATCAGCATCATGGTCACCACCCCGGCCAGCACCGGCATCACCGCGATCAGCAGGAAGGCGGTGATCAGCCAGGTCCAGACGAACAGCGGCATCTTCATCAAGGTCATGCCCGGCGCACGCAGGTTGAGCACGGTGGCAATCACGTTGATCGCGCCCATGATCGAGCTGATACCCATCAGGTGGATGGCGAAGATGAAGAAGGTCACGCTCTCCGGGGCGAAGGTGGTGGACAGCGGCGCGTAGAAGGTCCAGCCGAAGTTCGGCCCGCCGCCCTCCATGAACAGGGTGCTGACCAGCAGGCTGAAGGCCGCCGGCAGCAGCCAGAAGCTGAAGTTGTTCATCCGGGGCAGGGCCATGTCCGGCGCGCCGATCATCAGCGGGATCATCCAGTTGGCCAGGCCGACGAAGGCCGGCATCACCGCACCGAAGACCATGATCAGGCCGTGCATGGTGGTCATCTGGTTGAAGAACTCCGGCTGGACGATCTGCAACCCCGGCTGGAACAGCTCGGCACGGATGATCATGGCCATGCTGCCGCCGAGCAGGAAGGCGATGAAGCTGAACCACAGATACAGCGTGCCGATGTCCTTGTGGTTGGTGGTCAGCACCCAGCGCATCAGGCCCCTGGCCGGGCCGTGAGGGTGTTCGTCATGGCCGGCGTGCCCCGGTTCGATCACTGCGCTCATCGTGGCCTCTCCTCTATTGGGGTTGAGCGGGCTGCATGCCCTGGCCGGCCTCCTCGGCCTGCCGGAAGGTGAGAATGTCCTGCGGGGTGACGATGTCGCCAACCGCGTTGCCCAAGGCGTTGCGCTCGTAGCTGATCACCGCGGCCAGATCGACATCGGAGAGCTGCTTGCCAAAGGCGGCCATGGCGGTGCCCGGCTTGCCGTTGACGACCATGTCTATGTGACCTTCCTTCGGCCCGGTGGTGATCGCCGAGCCTGTGAGGGCCGGGAACACCGGCGGCAGGCCTTCGCCGCCGGGCTGGTGGCAGGCGGCGCAGTTGGTCCGGTAGACCTGCTCGCCCTGGGCGACCAGTTCTTCCAGGGTCCACTCCTTGCCGGCCAGCGCCGCGCGCTCGGCGGCGACGGCCTTCTTGCCGGCCAGCCAGGCGGCGTAGTCGGCGGGGGCCTTGACCTCCACCACCACTGGCATGAAGGCGTGGTCCTTGCCGCACAGCTCGGTGCATTGGCCGCGGTAGAGGCCGGGCTCGGCCACCCGGGTCCAGGCCTCGTTGATGAAGCCGGGGATGGCGTCCTTCTTCACTGCCAGCTCCGGCACCCACCAGGAGTGGATGACGTCCGCCGCGGTGACCAGGAAGCGCACCTTGGCGCCGGCCGGAATCACCAGCGGCTGGTCGACCTCCAGCAGGTAGTGGTCGCTCTTGGGCGCCTGGTTGCCGATGGCATCGCGGTCGGTGCTCAGGTTGCTGAAGAACTCCACGTCCTCGCCCAGGTACTTGTAGTGCCACTTCCACTGGTAGCCGGTGACCTGGATGTCCAGGTCCGGCTCGGAAGGGTCGTAGATGTGGATCAGCGTGCGGGTCGCCGGCACCGCCATGGCGATCAGAATCAGCAGCGGAATCACTGTCCACAGCACCTCGACCCGAGTGTTCTCGTGGAAGTGGGCGGGCTGCGGACGGCGCGAGCGGCGGTGGGCGAACATCGACCAGAACATCGCGCCGAATACCAGCACGCCGATAACCACACAGATCCAGAAAATGGTCATGTGCAGATCGAAGATGGAACGGCTGACTTCCGTGGCCCCCGGCCGCATGTTCACATCCCAGGCGGCCTGTGCCCGGGACAGAGCCGAGCACGACAGAAGACCCATCCAGAGTCGTGGATGTCGCATCATTGCGGGTTCCCCTTATCGTTCTTTTAATCCCGCTGGCGGAACGTCGACGCAGGGCGCTGCTGCCAGGTCTATCGACCTGGACGGGCCGCCGGAAACCGCCGAAGCAGGCCGTGTGAAAACTACTGCGCTACGTTTTCACACGGCCTGCATACCGGCGTTCCCTTTCCCGCGACCCGCTACCGCAGAACCCCGGCCTGCGGCGCAGTCGGGCCTCACTCCGGTAAGCGTGTTTCGAGTCGAGTATAGACAGCGTCGGCGCCGGGGGAATTTTTTGCGGCCGGGGGCGGCCATTTGCCAATAGCGGCGAGCGGTACGGACGTCTACTCTAGGCAGATCTGTCCAGTGGCCAGGGAGGCTACCCCACCGCAGAAAGCCGAGGAGTCCCTCTCTTGAATATTCCAGCCTTGCGCCAGTTGATCGAGCGCGCCCGCCAGCATGAAGCCCGCCACGGCACGCTCGCTCGTCAGTTGGAAAGCCGGATGCAGTACCTGCACCCCGCCATCTGCCTGCCCGAGGAGGGTGGTCTGGGAGTGCTGACGAACTTCGTCGATGGTTATCTGGAGCAGGTGCCGGAACTGCTCGAAGCCGCCCATGCGGTCGCCTGCGAAGCAGGCATCGAGGTGCAGGTCGGCCCGGTGCTGAAGGTGGCCGCGCACTTCTTCCTCAGCCCGCCGGAGGTGCTGGAGGGGCAGGAAGGCCTCGCCGGCCTGCTCGACGAGGCCTATCTGGCGCATCGCCTGATCGAGGAAATCAATGACCGCTACATCGCCTTCCTCGGCCAGCCGTTGATACCCCTGGATACCACGGTGGCCAACCTGGTCGCCCACCGGCTGATCGGCGAACCCTTCGCCAACCAGTTGGACGGGGCCGTGGAGCTGGCGGTGAATGGCCTGCTCGGCAACACGCTGTTCGAGCAGGTGTCCCTGGAGTCCTACCGTGCCCGCCTGAGCAACCCGAAGACCGTCGCCGCCTGGCTGGCCTGGCCCTGCCTGTCGCGGCAGTTCGGGGTGGAGTTGCAGTTGAGCCGGTCGGACGGGTAGGGCGGGTGCAACCCGCCATTGGGCATCGGATCTCTTGCCATGTCCGGCGGGTTGCACCCGCCCTACGGCTTTAGGCCACATCGCGACCAAGGCCGCTCCCGCGCGGGGAGCGGCCATCTCCACTCAGGCCGTGCCGGCGCTGCCGATGCCGACGGTGGTGCGCACCCGGCCTTCCAGGCGACGCTTCACCGCACGGGATTCGAGCACCAGCTCGGAACCGTTGGCCGCGCTGGCGGCGCGCCATTCGTCGAGCAGCTCCATACAGGCATGGTCGATGTAGTTCAGGTGATCGAGCGGCACGTGCAGCTGGGTGCCCGGGCGGACCGAGGCCAGCACGCGGGACAGTTCCGGCACCTTGAGGAAGGTCGCCGAGCCGACCATGCGCAGTTCCGCGGTGCGCCCGTCCTCGTCATAGACCAGGTTGATCTTCAGCCGCGAGGCGCGCCAGGCGAGCTTGCCCAGGGTCAGGGCGAAACCGATCATCACCCCGGTCAGAAGGTCGGTGAAGACGATCGCCAGCGCTGTGGCGCCGTAGATGAACATCGGCATGCGGCCGTAGCGGCCCAGACCGCGCAGGGCCTTGATGTCGACCAGCTTGACCCCGGTGTAGACCAGTACCCCGGCCAGGCTGGCCACCGGAATGCTCTGCAGCACCGCGGTCAGCAGCAGGACGAAGGCCAGCAGCCAGAGGCCGTGGAGGATGGCCGACATCCGGGTGACGGCGCCGGCCTGCACGTTGGCCGAGCTGCGCACGATCACCCCGGTCATCGGCAGGGCGCCGAGCAGGCCGCAGAGCATGTTGCCGACGCCTTGGGAAGTCAGCTCGCGGTCGAAGTCGGCGCGCTTGCCCTGGTGCATGCGGTCCACCGCGGCGGCCGACAGCAGGGTCTCGGCGCTGGCGATGAAGGCCAGGGTCAGCGCCGCGATCAAGAGGCTGGGATCGGTCAGCAGGCGCAGCAGGTCGGCCGGCTGCACCCAGTCGATGGCATCGCCCAGGTTGGCCGGCACCTCGACCCGCCGCACGTCCATCGACAGGATCAGGCTGAGCAGCGTCGCCAGGCTCACGCCGAGCAGCGCGCCGGGCAGGAAACGCAGCTTGGCCGGCTTGCGCTTGTCCCACAGCCACATCGTGCCGATGGTCAGCAGGCCGAGCAGCCCGGCGCTCCAGCCGTCGCCGGCGCCGAACGGCAGGGCATCGACCAGCGCCGCCGGGAAGGCCTGCAGATTGTTCAGGCCGGAGGCCTGCGGCGAGGCGTCGAGCATCACGTGCAGTTGCGACAGGATGATCAGGATGCCGATCCCCGCCAGCATGCCGTAGACCACCGCCGGCGCGGTGACGCGGAACCAGCAGCCCAGGCGCAGGCGCCCGGCGAGCAGCTGGATCAGTCCGGCCAGCAGCAGGATCGGCCCGAGCATTGCGATGCCGTGCTGGCGCACCAGCTCGAAGACCAGCACCGCCAGGCCCGCCGCCGGGCCGCTGACCTGCAGCGGCGCGCCGGCCAGCCAGCCGACCACCAGTCCGCCGATGATACCGGTGATCAGGCCCTTGGCCGGCGGCATGCCGGAGGCGATGGCGACGCCCATGCACAGCGGCAGGGCGACGAGGAAGACCACCACGGAGGCCATGGCGTCCCGTGGCAGGGTGGATTTCAGGGTTTCAAGGTTCATTGAAGGTTCCTTCCGTGTGCGAGGTTGGATATGGCTCGCCCGCGGCGCAGGACGGCGGCTCCGCACCGGATGCTCGGGCGAAAGTCAAAAAAACAAGGCCGATCGAAAGGATCGGCCTGGCGGACTCTCGGTGTCGCTAGTTCTGGTGGAAGCGCGGGCGCGGGGTAGCCATGGGAACCGAGCCTTCGCTGTCGAGGGGACGGAAGCAGCCCTGCTCGGCATCGTAGGCCTTGATCTCGGACGTCTCGATGGAATAGACCCAGCCGTGGATGAACAGCTGGCCGCTGGCCAGGCGCGCCGCCACCGAGGGATGGGTGCGCAGGTGGTCGAGCTGGGCGACCACGTTCTCCTCGGTGACCACCTCCAGGGTGTCGCGGCCGGCGCAACTGCAGCGGTTCTGCTCCACCACCGTCTTGGCCACCTCGGCATGGCGCAGCCAGGCCTTGACGGTGGGCATGCTCTCCATGCTCGGCGGGTCGAGCACCGCCTTCATGGCGCCGCAGTCGGAATGGCCGCAGACGATGATGTGATGTACACCGAGCGCCATCACTGCGTATTCGATGGCGGTGGACACGCCGCCGTTGATCTGCCCGTAGGGCGGCACCACGTTGCCGACGTTGCGGGTGACGAACAGGTCGCCCGGAGAGCTCTGGGTGATCAGCTCGGGGACGATGCGCGAGTCGGCGCAGGTGATGAACATCGCCCGCGGCCGCTGGCCGCTGGCCAGCGCGCGATAGAACTCCTTCTGCTGCGGGAAGACCTCGGTGCGAAAGCGGTGGAAGCCCTCGACGATATTCTTCAGCGCCACCTCGGCGTTTTCGGATTCGGTGCGGGCTTCGGTCGTTCCCTGTGAGCTCTGTCCTGAGATGCAGTGATTCATGGCATAACCTCCCTGGGTAGCGAAAATTGGCAAGGCTCAGTGTTCGCCCTTGCTGCGACGAGCCGGAAAGACGCGTTCGATACAGGACGGGCGCGGGGCATTCAAGGTGCCCTCGATAGAATCAGCCTCAGCCTTTCAACTTAAATAAAGCTGAATGGCCGGAGCTCATAAATTAAGTGAAACTGAATAGCCGGCTACACAACTTAAATGAAACCGAATGCAACGGACGTCGCCCCCGTCGCCTGTCCCGGCAGTCGCCCATCCGGTTAATGGTATTTAGCCATATTCCGCGTCGTTCCTGCCTTCCAGGGCGCCGGCCGGGCGTGCGGCAGTGCTGCTGTCGAACAGCGTACCTCCCCGAACGTTACGGCCGGTTTACATTTTTTTACATATAAGTAACTTTCGGCATTCAAGCCGTGTCTGTCGGCTTAAATATTTTCTTACAGAATAACTTTTGACTAATGCCAATAAATAGAATTTTGCGGGAAGTTATTTCCCGCCATGCGGACAAGTGGCGGGAGGATTAATCGGTTAGCCGGCGCACGCGCAGGCTGGCGAATTCGGCCTGCGGCGCCCCGGCGAAGTCGACGCGACCCTGGCGGGCCAGCTCGCGCAGGCGCCAGGCGAGGAACAAATCGGTGGCGAAGAAGCCGCTGCAGCAGCGCATCGCCTGGGACAGCAGCAGCGGCAGCGCCTGCCAGTCGCGGCTGCACAGGCACAGCAGCATGCCGTCGACCAGTCGGTAGTCCTCCGTATGGAAGGCGCCAGCGCGCCAGCGGCGCACGCCGCCGTTCTCCGCCACCGCCTGCCGCCACTGGCCGGCCAGCTCGGCGCGGCGCCCGGCGGACAGCGGCCGGGCCTGACGCTGGCAGTCGCGCAGCTGCTGCGGCGAACACTGTGAGACCGCGCGGCGCTGGCGCACCCCGCTGTCGCCGCTACCGCAGGCGACTTCACGCAGTTCCAGCGGCGCATCCAGGAAGGCCGCAGCGATCCGCGCCAGGAGCAGCTGCTCGGAGGCGCTATCGCCGTGCCAGACCGTCACCGGCTCAGCCTGGCGGGCCAGGCCGGCCAGCCACTGGGCTTCCTCGGCGAGCTGCGCAGCGAACGGCGGCTGCGCCTGACCGGGTGGCCAGACGCCCTGCCAGAACGCCGCACGCACCGCACAGGGCGGTTCCTCCACATCCAGCAGCGGCCCGACCGCCAGGTCGTCGCGCAGCACCCCGATCCGCGCCGCCTCGCCCAGCAGAGGCCGGATGGCCTCGGCCGCGAGGTCGCCGCAGACCAGGTGCCAGCCGTCAGTCATCGTCATTCAGGCAAAACTCCGCTTTCAGTCTGGCCAGGCTCACGCCGAGGGCAATCTGGTCGTCCGGCACCAGCAAATAGCGCCAGGGCTTGGTGCCATGCTCGCGTGCATGCCGATTAGCAAAGCCACACCAGCGCACCGCGGCGCTTGCCTTGGCCTGCACATCCTTCTGATCGATCTGATCGGCGCGTTTGGGCTCGACGATCAGGTAGCTCGTCGCGGTTTCCACCACGAAATCCGGCTCGTAGTTCTGACCGTTCCGGTATTCGATACGGAACTGCCCCGGCGCGGGCTTCAACCACTTGAGCACGCTGGCGTCGTCTTCCAGCACCTGGGCCAGACGCCACTCGCCTTCCACCGAGTCGAATTTCTGATAGGGAAAGCAGCAGCGCTGGAAACCCTCGAACACCATCTGGCGAATGGCGCGCTTGTCGGTGATCGGTGCGCGGAAATGGCGGGGCTTCTCGCCTGCAGCCAGCGTGTAGGTCGCCGGCCGGAGCACATCGAAGCCGGGGGATGACCTTGCCCTGATAGTCGCAGGGCGTCGTCCACTGCTTCTCGCCCATCTGCGCCCAGATGAAATCGCCGAGCTGTTTCTGCCAGTAGAGCAGCACGTTCTCCACCGCCTCCTCATCCGCCAGATAGCCGCGCAAATGCGCGATCACCTGGCCTGCCAATTTGTAGAGAAGCTCCGCGTAGAGGTCGTAGTCCACCTCGTCCCGGTCGAGCAGACGGCGCACCAGGTAATCCTCCGGGCGCGCTTCGCGAGCCTCCTGGCTGCCGTCCGACTCCTCGCCGGACTGGTTGGAGTGCACCTCGATCACCCGGCCCCGGTAGCGACCGCCGAAGAAGCCATCCGACTCGATGCGCGTGCGGATGGCGGCGGCATGGGCGGTGTCCTGCGCCACCACCAGCATGAACGGCTTGACCGCTTTGACGCCCTGGCTGCGGGCGTAGTTTTCCAGCTCGACCTTGACGTATTCGTGGTGGTGGATGCCGTCCTCCAGCTTGATGGTTTCCAGCGCCTCCTGGCCGTACTGGTCGGCGCGGAAATCCTTGCGGGTGGCCACCGCGGGGATCTTCACATAGCCGTCCTTGAGCGCACAGGACAGCGGGTAGTGATAGACCACATTGCCGAACGGGCGGGGTTTGGCGCCAACAGTCTTCGGCGTGGCGGTCAGCTCGATGCCCAGCACCGGCTTGAGGTCCTTGATGGCCTTGAGTCCGGCGTCGGCGTAATAGCGATGGGCCTCGTCCATCAGCACCTCTGTTTTTCGCTCATTGCGTAGTACGGCCTTATTCGTCGTCGGCGAACTGCGCCACCAGGCCGTTGCGTTCGCGGCTGGCGGCGTAGATCGTCAGTTTCAGTTCGGTATGGTCGTTCTGTTCGAAGAGCGGGCGACGCAGGGACAGCCGCTCGCTGGCGGCGAGGATGGTCGGCACGCCTTCGCCGCGCCGTTCGATCAGGTTCTGCCGGTGGGTCACCGGGTCGGCCGGGTAGTAGCGGCTGAGCAGGTTTACCAGGGTTTCGTTGCGGCTGATGCTGTTGGCGTCCATGCTCTCCACCGTCAGGCTGTTGGGCAGCCCGCCGGGGGTGGAGATTTCCAGCCGATCGGCGAACAGGTGCACGCGGATGCGCGCACCATACATGGCGTAGTCGCGGTGCGCCACGGCATTGACCAGCGCCTCGTAGACCGCGCCCAGATCGTACTGGGGAATGTCGATGCGACCGGGACGCTTGACCGCCTCCACGCGCATGTTGCGCCGGACGAAGGCGAAGGCCTGGCAGATCTGCTCGTCCACCGGGCCGTCGCAGTCCTGGGCGTCCAGCTGGTATTCGGCGTTGCGCTCGCTGCCGGAATAGGCCACGCACTGCACGTAGGCCGAGGAGAGGAAATCCGCGGGGCGGCGGGTCAGCAGCAGCACGCCGGTGACGGTCAGGCACGGCTGGCGGTTCTCGTCCTCCAACAGCAGATAGAGCTTTTTCAGCTGCAGGGCTTCCGGCAGATCGCCGCGCAGGAAGCGGGCTTTCAGCGCCGGGTCGATGTCGTCCGGGCCGGCGTTGGGCACCAGTTGCTCGTCGAAGCGGATCAGTCGCGCCATGCTGCGCTGCTGGAACAGCCGGGCCAGCAGTTCGGGCGACATCTCCCGCTTGCTGGAGCCGACCCGGTGGAAGTAGCCGTGGGGGCTGCGGTGGACGAACAGGCTTTTCGCCACCCGCACCCAGACCACTGGCCGGGCATTGCCCTGGCCGTCGGGAATTTCCACCAGCCGCGTCTCGATCGGCAGCGGCGGGTCAATGGCCTGGCTGGCCATGTTGGTCAGCCACAACTCCACCGTATCCAGCTGCTCGCGCTCGATCCCTTCCACTTCGCGGCTCTTGTCGTTGACGCCGAGCAGCAGCACGCCGCCGCTGCCGTTGGCGAATGCGGCCAGCTCGTCGCCCACGCTGTCGCGGTACGGCCAGGTAACCGTATCGTCTTGCAAGCTCAATGAGCTGAACGCATAGGCCGAGTCCTCGCCGAGACGGATCTGGTAGATCAGTTCGCGCACCAGTTCCGTGGTGTTGATCATGCTGTGCCCTCCAGGCGCCCGCGCAGGCTGAACAGGCGCTCATGCTGCACGCTGAGCTCCAGGTTTTGCCCGATCTCTTCGAGCAGACGGTCTTCCTCGGCTTCGATTTTCTTCTTTTCTTCGTGGTAGGCGAGCATCAGGTCGTCGCGCTCGCGTTCGAGCTTTTTCAGCGCCTTCTTGGCGCTCATCTTTTCCTGCAGGGTTTCCAGCTGGCGTACCGTCTTGCGCGCTTCCTTGATTTCCTGGTCGAGCTGCCTGATGCGGATATCCAGGCCGATGCGCTTGTCTTCGCGCCCAGCGATCGAGCTTTTCAGTCTCTTCCTCGAAATATTGTTCGTTGGCGGCCTCGGCCTGTTTCAGGCAACTTGCCCGCAGCGCTTCGAGCTGTTCCTGCAGGGTCGATTCATGCCGGAAGGCCGGGGCGGTCGAGCGCTCCTCGGACTTGAGCAGCAGCAGGCGTTCGCAGGTGCGTTCGTCCAGCAGTTGGCCGCTGTCGCTGCAGCCGGCCAGCAGCAGATGCTCGCGCCGCTGCTTGGGGGTACTGAGCACGAGCTTTTCCAGCACCAGCTCGCCGGACTGGCCAAGCAGCTCGAGCAGGTTGGAATACTGGCCGTTGCCGGTTGGCGAATAGCTGAACAGCAGTTCGGCAGCGGCGGGGGCTGCCAGCTGTTCCTTGGCCTTTTCGATCAGTTCGCGGCCCATGCCATCGTGGGGCTGGAGGAACCGGGCGTCGTCTTGTTCGGCCTGCTGCCAGTCCGGGTCATGCCAATGGCCGTCCAGTTCGAAACGGTCCCCGTCGAAACGGGCCTGTGGCAGGCTCATGCGCGCCAGCAGCAGGCGCTGCTGATAGTCGTCGAGTGCCGCCCGTGTCCGGTCGCGGCGCATGTTCAGGCGCGCTACGACGTCGACATCGAAGTGTTCCAGCAGCGAGCGGCGGGCATCGTGATTGCGTCTCTCGATCTGGGTTTGCAACTGGGCCTGAAGCTCGTCGAATTCCCGCTCGATTTCCTCGTCGCTACGGCACTTCTGATAGATGTCATGGATGCGCCGCTCGATATCCACACCGGACTCGATGGAGCCGAGGATTTCATCTGAAGCCCCGAATACACCCTCGAACAGCTGGAACTTGCGGTTCAGCAGTTCGTACACGCGGCGGTCGGCGACGTTGGCGTTGTTGATGAAGTTCACCACCACCACGTCGTGCTTCTGGCCATAGCGATGCACGCGGCCGATGCGCTGCTCGACCCGCTGCGGGTTCCAGGGCAGGTCGTAGTTGATCAGCAGCGAGCAGAACTGCAGGTTGATGCCTTCGGCGCCGGCCTCGGTGCAAATCATGATGCTGGCCTGGTCGCGAAAGCGCTCGACCAGCGCCGCCTTCATGTCGGCGCTCTTCGAGCCGGAAATGCGGGAAGAGCCTTGGTGCTTTTCCAGCCAGGCGCGGTAGGTCTGCTGGGAATCGGCATCGGTGTTGGTGCCGTTGAGCAGCACGATCCGGTCGCGATAGCCGGCGGCACCGAGTTGCTCGAACAGCCAGGCCTGGGTGCGCACCGACTCGGTGAAGATCACCGCCTTGCGCTGGCCGCCCAGGCGTTCGGCGGAGTCGAAGGCCCGATCCAGCGCCCGCAGCAGGGCATCGCCCTTGGCATTGCGGCTGATGCTGCTGGCTAGCTTGAGGAAATCCTTGAGCCTATCGATTTCGCCCTGTAGGGCAACGGGGTCGATGAAGTCCTCGTCCTCCACGCCACTGGCGTCGGCGAGGTCATCCAGTTCCTCGTAATCGTTCAGTGCATCGGCAAGCGACATCTTGCTTTCCAGGCGCTCGATCATCCGCTGCAGGGTGCCCTGGATGGCGTGGGACGAGGACGCCAGGATCTTGCGGATGACCAGGGTCACCAAATGTCGCGCACCGGGCTTGATCGCCAGGACCTCTTCGTCCTGCAGGTAGGCCGATACCTTCTGGTAGAGCTCCAATTCGTCCCGATTCGGATCGTAGGGTTCGGTCATCGAGTAGCGGCGGGTGAAGTTGATGCCGCCTTCCGCCTGGACCTGCCGGCGCAGGGTACGACTGCAGACGCTCTGCAGGCGCTTGCGCAGCTGCGCCAGTTCTTCTGGTTCCAGTTTCGGCTTGCTGTAGCGGGCCTTGAAGGACTCGAGGTCGCCGAAGAAGTGCGTGTCGATGATCGACACCAGGCCATAGAGCTCCAGCAGGTTGTTCTGCATGGGCGTAGCCGAGAGCAGCAGCTTGGGGCAGCCCTTCAAAGCCGTTTCCAGGGCCCTGGCGATCTTGGCACCGTCGTTCTTGTAGATGTTGCGCAGCTTGTGCGCCTCGTCGAACACCACCAGATCCCACTGGATGCGCGCCAGCTCCTGTTGCTTGCGCGCGGCGAATTCGAGCAGATGGCGATGGCCGGCTGGCCGAAGGCACGTTCGATATCGAACGGATTGCCGGCGCCCTTCTTTCGGGCTTCGTTGAAGTTCTTGGCCTCCAGAATGATGGCTGGCAGGGCGAACTTGTCGGCCAGCTCCTGGCTCCACTGCTTGCGCAGCGTGGCCGGCACGATCAGCAGCAGCCTGCAGCGCTTTTCGGCCCATTTCTGCGCCAGCACCAGGCTGGCCTCGATGGTCTTGCCGAGGCCGACCTCGTCCGCCAGCAACACGCCCTGGGAAAGCGGCGAGCGCAGCGCGAATAGAGCGGCATCGACCTGGTGGGGGTTCATGTCGACCTTGGCGCTGGCGATCGTTTGCGTCAGCGATTGCTCCGTTTCCCGGGCGAGAGATAGCCAGTGGGCCAGGTAGGCGCGTTGATAGAGGGTGTACATCAGCCTTCCTTCCTGGAAGCCAGAGGATCGAAGCTGGCCGGCTGATCGATCCGGGCCAGGAACTCGTTGATGGCCTGGCGTATGACCCAGGCGAGCGACAAGCCGTGTCGGTCGGCCAGGGCCTGCAACTGCTCCAGTTGCTCGGGGGGTAGGGAAATGGTTGTGCGGGCGGATTTCATGCCTTTTCACCATTGAGCATAAATGTGCATCACTTTACATCGCTTTAAGTGGACGGTGTGGGTGCGCACAAACAAAAAAGGCAATGGACACGCCATTGCCTTGATAGTCCGCGGGGCTTGGCTTCAGGCGTCCGGCTTCTTCAGCTTCGGGTTGGGGAAGAACTGCGCGGTGTGCACCTTGGGCGCAGCGGGGCCGGGGGTGGCCGGGGCCGCCTCGGCCTTGTTGACCCGGGTGCCCAGTTCGAGGGGCACCGACAAGCCCTCGGCATTGAGGGTGTCGGCAAAGGAGCAGGACACGCATTCTCGGTGGGGCACGCCGTCGACGTTCCACATCCGCACGGTGTCCATGGTTTCGCAGGCCGGGCACACGGCGCCGGCGATGAACTGTTTCTTGTGTCCGCTCATGATCTTCTCTCAGGCCGCCGCGCTCAGGCCAAGGTGACGGAGCAGGGCGTCGATGGACGGCTCGCGGCCGCGGAAGTCGACGAACAGCACCATGGGATCCTGCGAGCCGCCGCGGGCCAGGATCGCCTCGCGGAAGGCGCTGCCGGTGACGGGGTTGAACACGCCATCTTCCTCGAAGCGGGAGAAGGCGTCGGCGGACAGTACTTCCGCCCACTTGTAGCTGTAGTAGCCGGCCGCGTAGCCGCCGGCAAAGATGTGCGAGAAGCTGTTGGGGAAGCGGTTGTAGGCCGGCGGGCGCATCACCGAAACCTCGTCGCGGATGCCCTCCAGCACCTGGAGCACACTGCGCCCGTCGCCATGGTGGACGTGCAGCTCGAAGTCGAACAGCGAGAACTCCAGCTGGCGCGCCATCATCATCCCGGACTGGAAGTTCTTCGCCGCCAGCATCTTCTCCAGCAGGTCCTGGGGCAGTGCCTCGCCGGTCTCGTAGTGGCCGGAGATCAGCGCCAGGCCTTCCGGTTCCCAGCACCAGTTCTCCATGAACTGGCTGGGCAGCTCCACCGCGTCCCAGGGCACGCCGCTGATCCCGGAGACGCCGACATGCTCGATCCGCGTCAGCAGGTGATGCAGGCCGTGGCCAAACTCGTGGAACAGGGTGGTCACCTCGTCGTGGGTGAGCAGCGCAGGTTTGCCGCTCACCGCCGGGGTGAAGTTGCACACCAGGTTGGCCACCGGGCTGATCAGTTCGCCCTGCGCCGATCTGCGCTTGTCGCGGGCGCCGTCCATCCAGGCGCCGCCGCGCTTGTTGGCGCGGGCATAGAGATCGAAGAAGAAGCGCCCGACGTGCTCGCCGTTCTCCAGGATCTCGAACAGGCGCACATCCGGGTGCCAGGTGTCGAAGTCCTTCAACTCGCGGATCTCGATGCCGTAGAGGCGCTGGACCATGACGAACAGGCCGGTGAGCACCTTGTCGATCGGGAAGTAGGCGCGCAGCTGCTCCTGGGAGATGCTGTAGCGGGCCTGGCGCAGCTTCTCGCTGTAGTAGCCGACGTCCCAGCTGGCGAGATCGGTGCAGCCCTGATCAAAGGCGAAGGCGCGCAGCTCGGCCAGGTCCTGCTCGGCGAACGGCTTGCTGCGCGCGGCCAGATCGTGCAGGAAGCCCAGCACCTGCTCGCCGGAGTTGGCCATCTTGGTCGCCAGTGACAGCTCGGCATAGTTGTTGTAGCCGAGCAACTGGGCCAACTCACGGCGCAGGTCGAGGATTTCCACCATCAGCGGGCCGTTGTCGAGCTGCCCGGCGTTCGGCCCCTGGTCGGAGGCGCGGGTGCAGTAGGCCGCGTAGAGCTCCTCGCGCAGGGCGCGGTCGTCGGCATAGGTCATCACCGCGTAGTAGCTGGGGAATTCCAGGGTGATCAGCCAGCCGTCGAGCTCCTTGGCCTTGGCCGCCTGGGCCATCTGCGCCTTGGCCGAGTCGGTCAGGCCGGCCAGGGCGGCTTCGTCGGTAATGTGCTTGGTCCAGGCCTGGGTGGCGTCGAGCAACTGATTGGAGAAGCGGCTGGTCAGCTCGGAGAGGCGCATCTGGATCTCTCCGTAGCGCTGCTGCTCGGCCTTGGGCAGGTCGATGCCGGACAGGTGGAAATCGCGCAGGGTGTGTTCGAGGATGGTCTTCTGCGCCACCTCGAAGCCCGCGGCCTCGGGGCTGGCAGCCAGGGCCTTGTAGGCGTCGCAGAGGGCGTGGTTCTGTCCCAGCTCGGTCCAGTAGGCGGACAGCTTGGGCAGGCAGGCCTCGTAGGCGGCGCGCAGCTCGGGGCTGTTGCACACCGCGTTGAGGTGGCTGACCGGACTCCAGGCGCGGCCGAGGCGCTCGCCCAGCTCGTCCAGCGCCAGCACCAGGCCGTTCCAGCTCGGCGTGCCGCCCTGCTCGGCGAGCAGCTTGGCGATGGCCGCGCGGTTGTCGGTGAGGATCTGATCGATGGCCGGCTCGACATGCTCCGGACGGATGGCGGAATAGGGCGGCAGGTCGAAAGCTTGCAGAAGGGGGTTGCTGGCAGTCACGGCAGTTGACCTTGAGTCGGAAGGGACACCACCCATGTTAATGAGAAATTCCCGACAACGCAGCTCGGCAAATGGCTGGGCGGCCGAGCGGAAAATGCGGGGGCGGCGGGCCCTGCGGCAATGATGGCAGCCGAGGAAACGTTACCGTATATCGGCATGCGGATTGCTAGCCGGGTACTGGCCAGCATAAGATGAGAATTCCTCTTATTCGTATGACCAAGACAAGTGGACGGTAACCGGCCATGTCGACCCTCGACACGACCTACCAGCAGCAGGTAGCGCTCTACTATGCCGAGCACCATGGCTGGATACGTGCCTGGCTGTACAGGAAGCTGGGCAATGCCTGCGACTCCGCCGACCTGGCCCACGATGTGTTCCTGCGCCTGCTGGCCCGGCCGCGCCGGTTCGACAGCGACAGCCATGCCCGCGCCTACCTGCATGGCATGTCCCGCAATGTCTGCGTGGATTTCTGGCGCCGCCGGCAGGTCGAGCAGGCCTGGCTGGAGGTCATGGCCGGCCGCCCCGAAGCCGTGGCGCCCTCGGAGGAGCACCGGGCCCTGGTGCTGGAAGCCCTGCAGCAGGTACATGCGATGCTCTCCCGCCTGCCGGAGAGAGTCGCCGAGGCCTTTCTCCTGGCCCAGCTCGAAGGCCTCGGCTACAAGGCCATCGGCGAGCGCCTGGGAATTTCCGAGCGTACCGTGACCAAGTACATGGCCCAGGCGATGTACCAGTGCCTGCTGCTCGAGGCCGAACTCGATGAAGCGCTCGCCTGACCCCGTGTCCGGCCAGAAGCCCGATCACGCCACCCTGCAGCAGGCCGCCCACTGGTACGCCCGGCTGAGCGCCGATCCGCACGACGACGCCACCTGCGAGGCCTGGCGGCGCTGGCATGGGCAAAGCGATGCGCATCGCCACGCCTGGCAATATGTGGAGCGCGTCAGCCGGCGTTTCGCGGCCCTGCAGGGCGATGGCGACACCGCCGCGCGAACCCTGCGCACGGCGCGCCACACGGACATGTCCCGCCGTCAGGCGGTGCGCAGCCTGGCGCTGCTGTCGGGCGGCGCCCTGCTCGGCTGGATCGGCTGGCGCGCGACGCCCCTGCCGCATCTGCTCGCAGCCTGGCGCGCCGACTACCACACGGCAACCGGGGAAGTACGGGACTTCCTTCTGGCCGACGGCACGCACATCTGGCTCAACGGCGCCAGTGCCCTGGATACCGATTACCGACACGAGTGGCGTCGCCTGCAACTGCTCGCCGGGGAAGTGCTGATCGATACCGCCGAGGAGGCCAGGCCCTTCATCGTCGAAACCGCCGAAGGCAGCCTGCGGGCGCTGGGGACGCGCTTCAGCGTGACACAGCAGGACGGAAGCACCCGGCTGGCGGTCTTCGAGGGTGCGGTGGAGATCCGCACCGCCGGCACGGGCGCCATGCGCATCATCCAGGCCGGGCAGCAGCTGCGCTTCGATCGGCAGGCTATCGGCAGCACGGGGCCTGCCGTACAGACCCGCCAAGCCTGGGCCAAGGGCATCCTGCTGGTCAGCGACATGCCCCTGACGGAGTTCGTCGAGGAGCTGTCCCGCTACCAACACGGGCACTTGGGGGTCGCCCCGGAAGTCGCCCACCTGCGGGTCATGGGCGCCTACCCGCTGCATGACCCCGAGCAGATCCTGGCCATGCTGGAAAGTGCCCTGCCGGTTTCCATCCGCCGCCCGCTACCCTGGTGGACGACCATCGACGCCCGTCAGTGAGCTGTGCCCGTCGATCTTCCCAAAGGCCCCTGTCCTTGCGCGATTGCAGCCGTCCTCGAGGGACAGGGCGCAGCGCCTTCCCCAGTCGTCGGTCATCGGTCGAGGAAATTAATAAAAATTCTCATTTTCGCTTCCGGTTTTCTCTGCTCATCCGAATTAGCTGGTGACAACGGCCTCCTGCCGACCGAAATGCAGTAAGGGAAACCCCATGTCACCACGCCAAGCCCGCCGCTCCCGCTTCCCCCTCGCCCCGTTGACGCTGGCCATTCCATGCGTCCTGTCCGGTGCGCCAGCTTTGCTCTATGGCAGCGCCAGTCATGCCGCCGAACAACTGCAGATGCAGCACTACGAGATTCCCGCCGGCCCGCTGGCCGAGCGGCTCAACCAGTTCGCCGCCCAGGCCGGCATCTACCTTGCCGGCGATGCCGCCCTCACCGCCGGCAAGCGCAGCCAGCCGCTCGAGGGCCAGTACGAGGTCGAACAGGCGCTGCGCATCCTGCTCGGCGGCAGCGGGCTGCAGGCCGTGCCGACCCAGGCCGGACGCTATGAAATTCAGGCCCTGGCGGATACCGGCAGTGCGCTGGAGCTGGGGGCGGTCACAGTCAGTGCAGCAACGGACGACCGGACCTACCGGACGTCGGAAAGCGCCATCGGCGACAAGTTCGAGACGCCCTTCCTGGAACAGTCGCAGACGGCCTACAGCGTCACCCAGCAGGTGCTGGACGACTTCGCGGTGAGCGATCTGGAGGAGACCATCAAGTTCGTCCCCGGCATCACCATCGGCAACAGCTTCGGCGGCACCCAGGATTCGCTGGTCAAGCGCGGTTTCGGCAACGGCAGCGACGGCGGGGTCCTGCGCGACGGCATCCGCACCAGCGAAGGGCGCAACTACAACAGCGTCACCACCGAGCGAGTCGAGGTGCTCAAGGGCCCGGCCTCGCTGCTCTACGGCATGCAGGAGCCGGGCGGGGTGATCAACGTCGTCAGCAAGAAGCCCACCTACCACTGGCGCAGCACCCTGGGCGGACAGCTGTCCAGCGAGGGCGGCGGCAGCGGCTATTTCGACCTGTCCGGTCCCCTGGGCGAGAGCGGCTTCGCCTTTCGCCTGATCGGCCAGCACAAGGACGAGGACTACTGGCGCAACTACGGCGTCAACCGCGACAAGCTGGTCGCGCCGTCGCTGGCCTTCGAGAGCGAAGCGTTCTCGGCCAACCTGTCCTACGAGTATTCCGACTACACCTCGGTCCTCGACCGCGGCGCCTTCTTCTACGACGGCCATGCGGTCGGCAACCGCGACCACCGGCTCGACGAGCACTGGACGCGGATCGACGGCCAGCGCCAGTACGCCAGCCTGGCCATGGAGTACCGCTTCTCGCCGACCTCGCGCCTGCGTTTCAACTATGGCTGGAACGAGAACGCCTACAGCGACTACCAGGCCGATCCGAACGCCTACGACCCGGCGACCG
Organism: Azotobacter armeniacus; assembly: GCF_054779355.1. Taxonomy (NCBI): domain Bacteria; kingdom Pseudomonadati; phylum Pseudomonadota; class Gammaproteobacteria; order Pseudomonadales; family Pseudomonadaceae; genus Azotobacter; species Azotobacter armeniacus. Next base: position 12,669 of record NZ_BAAGYK010000008.1, on the reverse strand, counting down.
GCGAGCTGCGCCGGCGTTTTCGCAGCAATCCGGACGTCGAGCGGACCCGCAACTATGCGTCCCTCGACTGGCTCAACGACCTGGAGCTGGGCGGCCTGCGCCACGAACTGGCCCTCGGCGCCGACCACGAACGCCACGACGAGTCGAACGGCTTCTTCTACCAGGGGCCCAACACCTGGGGCTTCGATCCGGATTCGCCGCACTACGGCGACCTGAAACAGGACGATGAGGTCAATCCGAGCAACAGCCAGCACCGCTCGCGGGTGCGCATGCTGTCCGCCTACGTCAAGGACAACATCCATGTCGGCGAGCGCTGGATCCTCTCCCTGGGCCTGCGCCACCAGCGCTTTCGTCAGCGGGACTGGTCGGGCATTCCCAGCCAGATCGGCACCAACCTGAACAAGAGCAAGAACCTGCCCTTCGCCGGCCTGGTCTACAAGCTGGACGACGAGTTCTCCCTGTACGCCAACTACAGCGAGTCCTACAAGCCGAACGTCATCGCCTCCGGCACGCTGGTGGATGGCGGCAGCGACCCGGAGGAGGGCCGCCAGTACGAGGTCGGCCTGCGCTACGACAACGGCTGGCTGTCGGGCCTGGTCGCGCTGTTCGACATCCGCAAGGAAAACATCCAGACCACCGAGACCATCGACGGCGAGCAGGTCACCCGGGCGATCGGCGAGGCCCGCTCGCGGGGCCTGGAGGCCAGCCTCAACGGCCAGCTGGGCGAGCGCTGGAACCTGGTCGCCAACTACGCCTACACCGATACCGAGGTGCTCGAGGACTCGCCGGCCAACGAGGGCAACGAACTGGTCAACGTCGCCCACAACGTCGCCGGACTGTTCCTCTCCTACGACCTGCCGCAGAGCGTGCTGCCCGGCGCCTTGCGGCTCGGCGGCGGCGCCCGCTACGTCGGCTCGCGCGAGGGCGACTCGGCGAACAGCTTCGAGCTGCCCGGCTACACCACCTACGACGCCTTCGTCGCCTGGACGCTGCCGGATGTGATCGGCAAGAAGACCGAGCTGCAGCTGAACGTCGACAACCTGACCGACAAGGAATACTTCATCTCCAGCGGCGGCACCAGCAACCGGGTGTCCTGGGGCGCGGCGCGCACCGCCACGCTGTCGGCGACCGTGGATTTCTGAGCGGCGGCCCGCGCTATTGCGCCCGCCGGGCCAGTTCGGGACGATACGGCACCCCACATGGAGTCTTCAGCATGAGCATCAGAACCTTCCAGGGCATCACTCCGACGCTGGGCGAACGGGTCTTCGTCGATCCCACCGCCGTGGTGCTCGGCGACGTGGCGATCGGCGCCGACAGCTCGGTCTGGCCGCAGGTGGCGATCCGCGGCGACGTGCACCGTATCCGCATCGGCGCGCGCACCAGCATCCAGGACGGCAGCGTGCTGCACGTCACCCACGCCGGACCGTTCAACGCGGACGGCTATCCGCTGGAGATCGGCGACGACGTCACCGTCGGCCACCAGGTGACCCTGCACGGCTGCCGCATCGGCAACCGCGTGCTGGTCGGCATGGGCGCCATCGTGCTGGACGGCGCGCTGGTCGAGGACGAGGTGATCATCGGCGCCGGCAGCCTGGTGCCGCCCGGCAAGACGCTGGAGAGCGGCTTCCTGTACGTCGGCAGCCCGGTGAAGCAGGCGCGCCCGCTGAACGACAAGGAGCGCAACTTCTTCCGCTACAGCGCCGAGAACTACGTGCGCCTGAAGGACCAGCACCTGGCCGAGAACTACCTGCCGCTGAAGGAGCCGCACCTGGTCGCGGATCACGAGGACTGAGCCACGGCACGGGGCATTCGGGCGACTGGCCTGGATACAGGTTGAATCTGTGAACAGCGCTCACTTGCCGGAGGCAAGCGTGGTGTAGCTGGTGATCAGGTTGCGGTAGTCCGGGATGTGGTTGGCGAACAGTGTGCCCAGGCCTTCGATGTCGTTGCGCCAATCGCGATGCAACTCGCAGGCTACGCCGAACCAGGTCATCAGCTGCGCACCGGCGGCGGACATGCGGTCCCAGGCGGAATGCCGGGTGACCTCGTTGAATGTGCCGGAGGCGTCGGTGACCACGAACACCTCGTACCCCTCCTCGATGGCCGACAGGGCCGGGAAGGCCACGCAGACCTCGGTGACCACGCCGGCGATGATCAACTGCTTCCTGCCGGTGGCCTTCACCGCCGTGACGAACTCCTCGTTGTCCCAGGCGTTGATCTGGCCGGGGCGGGCGATGTACGGCGCCTCGGGGAACTGCTCTTTCAACTCGGGTACCAGCGGGCCGTTGGGGCCGCTTTCGAAGCTGGTGGTAAGGATGGTCGGCAGCTTGAAGTACTGGGCCAGGTCGCCCAGGGCCAGCACGTTGTTCTTGAACATGTCCGGCTCGATGTCGCGGACCAAGGACAGCAGGCCGGCCTGGTGGTCGACCAGCAGGACGGCGGCCTGACTCCTGTCGAGGCGTTTGTAGGGGATAGCCATCTGGGTTCTCCTTGCTTCTCATGCACGCCATGCCCCGTTCGGCGCATGGCAGGGGATCATTGGTGCTGCGAATCCAGCGCTTCGTTGTCCTTCGCTACCTGCTGGGCCTTGAGGTGGCTCTCGATCAGCAATTGGTAGTGCGGGAAGATCTGGCTGTAGGCCTCGGCCCACTGCGCCGCGCCCGGACGGCTCCATCCAGTTTTGGCCGCCTCGTGGATCTCGGAAGTCAGCGGACCGTTGGGCCCCTGGAGTACCGAGGCGGTGGTGATGACGGGAATCTTCGCCAGGCTGGTGACCTTGACCAGGGTGATGGCATTGGCGCGCAGCTCCGGCATTGGCATGTCCTTCACCGTCTGGAGCAGTCCGCTCTGATGGTCGATCAGCAGCATCGCCGCGTCGTTGGGTCGATCTTCGGGATCTTGCTGATGAAGCTGGCGGCGTGTGCAAAGGCACTCATGGTCATGTCCTCGCGGTTGTTGAGAAAACCCGCCCCTGGCCTTGCGGGCGAAGTGCCCGCAAGGCCCACAACTCATTTGTGGGAATATTCAGATTAGGACGCAATCCGCCTGACGGTGTGGCATCAGGGGGTTCATTCGCCCGAACTCACCGGCCCGGAAGTCCCGGATCGACTGGCGTATCTCATCTTCGCTGTTCATCATGAAGGGGCCGTGACCGACGATCGGTTCGTCGATGGGCTCGCCGGCGATAGCGACCCCGCAAAACCGGCGGGGCGCCGTAGGAGTCCCCCCCAGCTTCAGGTGGGGGGAGGACATCAACAAGGCATGCTTCCGGACATGTAGGCCATCGCTTACACGGATTCAAGCACTTGTCCTCTTATCGGTCGCTGGTCAGACCCGTAGTATTGCGCCTGTGTCGACGGATCGGCACCGGCTGACCAGGATGGCGGCCAAGGACTTCGCAGGAGAGCGATTCATCAGGACGATGACTCGAAGGAAGAAGTAAAAATTACGGAAAAACGGCGAGAGTGACCTTCTCGCCGTTTTTTCGTTCGCCGAAAAGTCCTGATCCCGATCACAGTCGACCAGGCCCAGGCCACCCAGGACCTGCAACTGCCGTCGCCTCGGCCGGAACTGGCCGGGCGTGGATCAGTCCGCGTCCCCTCTCTGCGCAGGGACGGGGGGAGGGGAATCACTCCGGCGGGCGCCGTCGTTGCGCTGGTAGATGATCTTCTTGGTGCCGCCTTCGCAGCTGCCGACCACCATGCTGGGGTCGGTCACTTCCGCGTTGGGCACTATCTCCAGGGTGTAGGAAGTCACGCCGGCGGCCTGGATCTTTACCTCGATCTCTTCCTTGAGTTCCGCACAGGGCTTGATCGCCGCCAGCAGCGGGGTGCTCAGCAGGCAGAGCGAGAGGGCAAGACAACTTCTGTTCATGGATTGTCCTCTTGGATGGCAATGGCAGGTGTCGCGCCTTCCTGCAGTTCGGCCAGGCGTCGTTCGCGCGCGGCGGCGGGCAGCTGCGCCAGGCGCTCGGCTTCGGCATAGAAGCGTGGCCAATCCTGGCCGGCGCGGCGGAATATTTCCTTGAAGGCCGGCAGCCAGCCGTCGTACAGGCCGAACGGCAGCAGCTTGGCGTTGTTCAGCGGGCCCTCGACCCAGGCGTCGTAGTGGCGGTCGCCCTGCCACTCGCCGTCGCGCAGCGCCCGGTAGCGCAGGCGCAGGCGCTCGAACTCGGCCGCCTTGCGCTGGCGCATCTCGCTCGCTGGCAGGCCGCTGGCGTAGAGCTCGCGCAGGCGCTCGCGGGTGTCCAGCACCAGGCGGGTGAACTGCTCGCCCTGATGGGCGCGCCGCTCGTCCGGCGGCGGCAGGCCGCGGCTGGCGCGCCACTGGCGCAGGCCTTCGCGCTCGACGAAGCTGGCGAAGGACTCGTTGAAGGCGGTGTCGTTCGGCACGTAGAGTCGCTGGTGCGCCAGTTCGTGGAAGATCAGCGCGGCCAGGGCGTCGTCGCCGTGGCGCAGCATGCCGGCGAGGATCGGGTCGGCGAACCAGCCGAGGGTGGAATAGGCCTCCACGCCGCCGACGAAGGTGTCCAGCCCCTGCTGGTGCAGCAGCGCCGCCGCGCCGCGTGCCCGGCCGGGCTGGTAGTAGCCGCGATAGGCGACGCAGCCGGCGATCGGGAAGCAGTGGCTGAGCGGCTCCACCGAGAATTCCTCGGTGGCCAAGAGGTTCCACACCACGTAGGGCCGTCCGAGGTCGGCGTAGAGGCGGTAGCTGTCGTTGTCCGGCAGGCCGAGCCGCGCGCTGGCGAAGCGGCGGGCCTGCTGGGCCTCGGCGAGGCGCTGGCGCAGCACGGGGTCGCGGACCGGGTCGGCGATCACGGCGGCGACCGGCTCGCGCCGGTGCAGCAGCTCGAGCTGTCCGCCGACCAGATGACCGTAATAGTCGAGAGTGGAACAACCGTTCAGACAGACGGCTAGCAACAGGGGAACCCCGCGCAGGGTAAGGTTGTCGAGTGAGCTGAAAAGTTTCATCCGGCGAACTTGGTGGGCCTGAAGGCGTTCAAGAAAAGTGAGCGGCTCGCTCGCCCACGCATCATGGAGTGTACAGGCAGCAGGCGGATAATCCCCCGGCTTCGATGCTGAGGGAGCCGGCCCGGTTTTTCCATTGCCCACCCGTTCCATAACCACGACAACCCGGAGCCTTGTCATGCGTGCCTTCATTCTTCTTCCCTGTCTGCTGACCCTCGGTGGCTGTAACCTGCTGATGCCGCGGCATGATCCCGGCCAGGCCTGGATCGAGTTGAACCCCCAGATACCCCATTCGCTGCGCGCCGCCGAGGTGGACAGGAAGGCGCTGGATGACCACCGTTTCTTCCAGGTCAGCCCTGGCTACCACGAGCTGGGCATGCGCTACCGCTTCGAGGTGTCGGGCAGCAACATTGGCTCGGAAAGCGCGCCCTATGAGCGCAACTGCCTGATCCGCCTGAACTATAAGGAATTCACCGCAGGCCAGCGTTATAGTCTGGAAGTCGGCGATGTCGGTTTCCGCCCCTGGGCCAAACTTTATGACGGCCAGCGTCGGGTGGTGGCGAGCGGTCGGGAGAGCGGCTGCAGCAGCGGAGCCTGAGGCGCCGGCGCTTCCTTCCCGCGAGGCCGCCGATGCACCAACGATTCCCCTGGCTGACCATCCCCCTCCTGCTGGCCGCCTGTGCCAGTCCGCTGCCCGAGCCGGACCCGAAGATGGCCTGGGTCGAGCTGGAGGCCCGCGAGGTGACCAGCCTGCTGATGGCCGAGCGGCTGGACGGCAAGCGGCTGAGCGACGGCCGCTATTTCCAGGTCGGTCCCGGCGCCCACGAGCTGGAGGCGACTTTCCGCTACTACTATCAGGGCAATCCGATGGGCCGCAATCCCCTGGCAACGACCTGTACGCTGCGCCTGCGCTACCCCGGCTTCGCCGCCGGGCAGCGCTACCGGCTGGAGGCCTGGGCCCTGGCCAGCCAGGTCCAGGGCGTGCTCTACGACGCCTCGGGGCGGGAGCTGGCCGAGGCCGAGGTGCTGAGCTGCGGGCTGTATTAGATCCCGGGTGTTTTCAGGTTGTCCGCGCTCATCCTGCCGAGCTGGCCAGGGTAGGGCATGTGCGGATTCCCCCCTCTCCCCAACCCTCTCCCCGCCGGGGAGAGGGAGCTGAGAGCCGCCGTGCCGGGGATTGCGGCTGGTGTTGCCTGAAAATGCCACTAGTCGGCGCATTCGCCGCACAGATCCAGCGCCAGCCAGTGTTCGGTCTCGTCCGCCGTCAGGCCGGCGCCGAGCAGGGCGAACAGTTTGCCGAGAGCCGCCTCGCGGGTCATGCCGTCGCCACCGACCAGCCCGGCATCGCGCAGGGCGTTGCCGGCGGCATAAACGCCGAACGCCACATGGCCGTGGGGACACTGGCTGGTGGCGAGCAGCACTACGCCGCGCCGGCGGGCTTCGCGCAGCACCTCGAGCAGTTCGGCGTCGCCCGCGGGGCCGGTACCGCTGCCGTAGCACTCCAGCACCAGGCCTTGTACGCCGCTGCCGAGCAGGGTGCGCAGCTGCGCCGCCTGCAGGCCGGGGAACAGTGGCAGCACGGCGAGGTTCACCGGGTGACGAATCCGGTGGTAGTCGAGCTCGGCGGGCAGGGCGGCGGCACGTTCGCCGTGGCGCTGGCGCGGCAGCTCGGCGAAGGCCTCGAAGGTCGCGCTGCCCAGCTTGCTGGCGCGGGCGCCGTGCAGCAGGCGCCCGCCGAAGTAGAGGTGCACGCCGGGCGCCACGCCCTGCGCAAGGGCGTCCATGGCACCGAACAGGTTGGCCCAGGCGTCGCTGCCCGGGGCGTCCGCCGGCAGCATCGCGCCGGTCAGCACGATCGGCACGCCCAGGCCGAGCAGCAGGAAGCTCAACGCCGCGGCGCTGTAGGCCAGGGTGTCGGTGCCGTGCAGCAGCAGCACGGCGTCGCAATCGTCTTCCTTCACCGCGGCGACGATGGCGTCGCGCATGGCCAGCCAGTGGCCCTGGTTCATGTTGGCGCTGTCGATCGGCGGACTCAGCTCGCGGTAGCGCCAGGGCTGCACGCGGCGCTGCGGCTCGGCGGCCAGCCGTTCGCGCAGGCGTGCGTCGAAGCCTGCGGCCGGCACCAGACCGCCGGGGCTGGCCTGCATGCCGATGGTGCCGCCGCTGTAGAGGACCATGAGGTGGTTGATCGCGGACATGGCCTGATACTCGGGAAGGTGGAGCATTCATGGTAACCCGGACAGGAGGTCCACGCCCCTGCACTCCCGAGCTCGGCTTTGGGTTATACTCCGCCGCTTGATAATGCGACCCTCTCGCAACTCGAGGCGGTTCGCTTCCCTTGCCAAGCCACGCCCTGCCAGCGTGGCTTGTTGTTTTTGACGCGCCTGCGGGCGCCAACGAAGAGGCACGACGATGAGCGCACTGGTAGGCGTGATCATGGGTTCCAAGTCCGACTGGAGCACCCTCTGTCACACCGTGGAGATGCTGGACAAGCTGGGCATCCCCAACGAAGTCAAGGTGGTTTCCGCCCACCGCACTCCGGATCTGCTCTTCCAGTACGCCGAGCAGGCCGAATCCCACGGCATCCAGGTGATTATCGCGGGGGCCGGCGGCGCCGCCCACCTGCCGGGCATGTGTGCGGCCAAGACCCACCTGCCGGTGCTCGGCGTGCCGGTGCAGTCGTCGATGCTCTCCGGGGTCGATTCGCTGCTGTCGATCGTGCAGATGCCGGCCGGCGTGCCGGTCGCCACCCTGGCCATCGGTCGGGCCGGCGCGATCAATGCCGCGCTGCTCGCCGCCAGCATCCTCGGCGCCAGGCACCCGCAGTTCCACGAGGCGCTCAAGCGTTTTCGCGACGAGCAGACCCGCACCGTGCTCGACAATCCGGACCCGCGCGAAGCGTGAGAAAGGGGCTTTGACATGAAGATCGGCGTGATCGGTGGCGGCCAACTGGGCCGCATGCTGGCCCTGGCGGGCACTCCGCTGGGCATGAACTTCGCCTTCCTCGACCCGGCGCCGGATGCCTGCGCGAGCGCCCTCGGCGAGCACATCCGCGCCGACTATGGCGACCAGGATCATCTGCGCCAACTGGCCGACGAGGTCGATCTGGTCACTTTCGAGTTCGAGAGCGTGCCGGCCGAGACCGTGGCCTTCCTCTCCCAGTTCGTTCCCGTCTACCCCTCCGCCGAGTCCCTGCGCATCGCCCGTGACCGCTGGTTCGAGAAGAGCCTGTTCCGCAGCCTCGGCATTCCTACCCCGGAATTCGCCAATATTCACTCGCAGGTCGACCTGGACGCTGCCGTGGCCGAGATCGGCCTGCCGGTGGTGCTCAAGACCCGCACCCTGGGCTACGACGGCAAGGGCCAGAAGGTCTTGCGCAAGCTCGAGGACGTTGCCGGCGCCTTCGCCGAGCTGGGCAGTGTGCCGTGCATCCTCGAAGGCTTCGTACCCTTCACCGGCGAGGTGTCGCTGGTCGCCGTGCGTGGCCGCGACGGCGAGAGGCGCTTCTACCCGCTGGTGCACAACACTCACGAGAGCGGCATCCTGCGCCTGTCGGTGGCCAGCTGCGAGCATCCGCTGCAGGCCCTGGCCGAGGATTACGTCGGTCGCGTGCTGGAGAAGCTGGACTACGTCGGCGTGCTGGCCTTCGAATTCTTCGAGGTGGATGGCGGTCTCAAGGCCAACGAGATCGCCCCGCGGGTGCACAACTCCGGGCACTGGACCATCGAAGGCGCCGAGTGCAGTCAGTTCGAAAACCATCTGCGTGCGGTGGCCGGGCTGCCGCTCGGCTCCACCGCCAAGGTGGGCGAGAGCGCCATGCTCAACTTCATCGGCGAGGTGCCGCCGATGGACCGGGTGGTGGCCATCGCCGACTGCCACCTGCACCACTACGGCAAGGCCTTCAAGGCCGGGCGCAAGGTTGGCCACGCCACCCTGCGTTGCCGAGATCTGCCGACCCTCGAGGCGCGCATCGCCGAGGTCGAGGCATTGATCGCCAGGGGCTGAGTGCAGCCCGCGGTCCGCTGCCTGGATGGCGAGCGCGCAGGAGCGCGACTAGGCTGAGGGTGTCACGGTCTTCTGGGAGGGCTCTGCGATGGGCATCCTCGGCACTATCCTCATCGGCCTGCTGATTGGCGTGGTCGCGCGCTTTATCAAGCCGGGCGAGCAGCCCATGGGCTGGATCATGACCATCCTGCTCGGTATCGGCGGTTCGCTCGTGGCCACCTACGGCGGCCAGGCGCTGGGCATCTACCGCGCCGGCGAGGCCGCCGGCTTCATCGGCGCGGTGATCGGCGCCGTCGTCCTGCTGGTCATATACGGCTATCTGCGCAAATCCTGAGCGGTAGCGGTGACCTGGGTCTTCTGCCATTCCAGGAGCTTCTGCTGTTTGTGGCGCTTGGCCGCCAGGGGGACCGGGGTGGTCTTGCCGGTTTCCAGCCAGCGCCGCACGCGGGTAGCGTCGCCGACATGGGAGTGCTTACCGAAGGTGTTCAGCAGCACCATGGCCACGGGGCGGTTCTGCACCATTGCGAGCATGGCCAGGCAGTGGCCCGCCTTGTTGATGAAGCCGGTCTTGGTGACCTCGATGCGCCAGGCGGGGTTGCGCACCAGGGGGTTGGTGTTGTTGAAGTTCTGCACGTAGTTCGGCTTCTGGAAGCGCGCGCTCTGGCCCGGCGTGGTGCTCAGCTGGCGGATCAGCGGGTACTGCCGCGCGGCCCTGAGCAGCCGCACCAGATCGCGGGCGGTGGAGACGTTGCGTTCCGACAGGCCGGTCGGCTCGACGAAGTGGGTCCTGCTCATGCCCAGCGCGCGGGCCTTGGCGTTCATCGCCGCGACGAAGCGCGCATGGCCGCCCGGATAGTTGTGCGCGAGGCTCGCCGCGGCGCGGTTCTCCGAGGACATCAGGGCCAGGCGCAGCATCTCCTTGCGGCTGATGCGGCTGTTGACCCGCACCCGCGAGTAGACGCCGCGCAGTTCGTGGGTGTCGTGGATGAGCACCGGGATTACCTCGCCGAGCGGCAGATTGGCATCCAGGGTCACTACGGCGGTCATCAGCTTGCTGATCGAGGCGATCGGCACGACCACGTCCGGGTGGCTGGCGAACAGCTCCCGGCCGCTGTTCAGATCGACCACCAGGGCACTGGCGGAGGCCAGCTCCAGGGGGGGCGGCATGCGGGCCGACGGGGTCTTGTCGGTGGCCTGGACGCTGGGCATGACGGCAACGCATGCGCAGGCCAGCAAGAAGGCTAAGATCGGGGAACGGGTTTTCATGCGCATGACTCGCCGTGGGCTGCGTAGGGGGGCTGACGCTAACAAGCCATTTTAATGCGGTATAGCCAAATGCTGCTGCTTTTCAATGTTGTCGGGCGAAGATGCCCATGGCTCATCGCCAACCCCGGGGCGCCGCTCTTTATCAGTGCCCCAGTCGATGCCATCATGTCGTTCGCTTTGCCTCCCCCCTTCAATCGCCGATTCGATTCCATGCGCCGACTACCGTTCCTTCTCGCCCTGCTTTTCGCCAGCTCCCTGTCGCACGCCGAACCGCCGGAACTGGACTGGCTGGAACTGATGCCCGATGACGACCGCCAGGCCCTGGAAGACATGCCGGACATCAGTCACGACACGCCGGAGGTCGATGGCGACTTCACTGCCAAGGGCGGCCTCAAGCAGAAGGCCGGGAACCTGCCAGCGGTGATGTACTCGGCGCGGACGGTGCCGGAGCTGAACGGCCGGGAGATCCGCCTGGGCGGCTATCCGGTGCCGCTGGAGAACGACGGCAAGGGGCGCAGCACCATCTTCTTCCTGGTTCCCTATCCCGGCGCCTGCATCCACCTGCCGCCGCCGCCGCCAAACCAGATCGTCCTGATCCGTTATCCGAAAGGCATCCGCCTGGACGATATCTCGATCCCGCTGTGGGTGGACGGCAGGCTGCGGGTGGAGAAGGTCAGCAACGAGTTGGCAGACGCCGCCTATGCTATTGAGGCGAGTGGGGTCGAGCAGGTCGAGGAGGAGGCGCTGTAGTGGGGGCTACCCGGACGGCGAGCCATCCTCGCGCGGGACCCGGCGTTGCGCCAGGCGACTCCGCGTGAAATCGCGTCCCTGCGATTTCGATGGGGAAGCGCTCAGAGCAGCGGAATGCTGTAGTTGACGATCAGGCGGTTTTCATCCAGGTCCCGGGCATCGTTGCCGCGCCACATGCCGTTCATCCAGGTGAGCCCGAGCCCTTTGAACATGCCGTCCTGCACTGTGTAATCCAGGCGGAAGTCGCGCTCCCACTCGCGGCGGTCGCTGCCGGCGGCGTCGATGTCGTCGCCGCTGAAGTAGTTCAGGCCGGCCCTCAGGCCCGGTACGCCGACCTTGGCGAAGTCGTAGGCGTACTTGAGTACCCAGGTGTTCTCGCCTGCATTGTGGAACTTGTGCATCTGGGCGTCGGTGATCAGGTAGAGCACCCGGCCCGCGCCTTGGTTGAGGTGGGGGAAGTCGCTGTTGCCGGTGATCTTCTGGTAGCCGGCGCCCAGCGAGTGGCCGCCCAGGCTGTAGGTGAACATGGCGCTCCACACGCGGTTGTCCACCTCATGGCGATTGGAGCTTCCGGCACCCCAGTAGCCGTTGGCGCGGTAGCCCTCGGCACGGCCGGAGGCGCTGGCGTTCTCGCCGTCGGAGTCGCTGTCGAAGTAGCGCAGGTCGGTCTTCAGCGCGCCGGCCGGTAGCGCCCAGTTGTGGGTCAGGCCGAGGAAGTGCTGTTTGTAGAAGTCGCGCAGGTTGCCGTAGTAGTACTGCAGCAACAGGTCCTTGTTGACCTTGTAGTCGACGCCGCCGTAGTAGAACTCGTTGCTGAACTGGCCGGTCTTGGCGTTGTTCGAGCCCTCGATGGACAGGCTGTCGCTGTTGCTGGAATTACGCTCGGTGGAGTGTTCCAGCTTGCCGGCGATGAAGGTGAAGTCCTTCAGCTCGTTGGTGGTGATCTGCCCGCCCTCGTAGGTCTGCGGCAGCAGGCGGCCGTCGTTGGCGATCACCACCGGCAGGCGCGGGCGCAGGGTGCCGTACTGCACCAGGGTCTGCGAGAAGCGCATCTTGCCGGTCACGCCGAGCCGGCTGAAGTCGCGGGTAGCCTTGCCATTGCTCTCCAGCGGGAAGAGCTGCCCCGGAATGCGGTCAACCTCGGAGGCCGCCTTGTCGGCATCGCCGCCGGCATCCAGGCGCAGACCGTAGGAGCCCAGCAGATCAAGGCCGAAGCCGACGGTGCCCTGGGTGAAGCCGGACTGATAGTCGAGGACGAAGGCCTGGCCCCACTCCTCGGCGCCGCCGCGGTCCTCGTTGCGGACATCCTGGTTGTAATAGAAGTTGCGCAGGTTGAGCGTGGCCTTGCTGTCTTCGAAGAAGCCCGCGGCGCCCGCCTGTTGTGACAGAGTCTGACCCAGAATGGCTGCCGTCACGGCCAGGGTCAGAGTGAACTTGTTCATGTGTTCCTTTTCTCCAGATGAGTTTACAGGTTGTCCATGAGCCGGACCCGTCCGGGGGTACGACGCGCCGGGTGGCGGAAAATGACATTTATGTTTCGATTTGGAAATTGAGATCGAGGCCTCCTGGCAAAAATAAATAAATAAGGTAATCCCCCGGCTTAGCCGGGGGACTCCTTGAGGTTTGACCGTGTGATACGATCATCGGGAGCCTTCTGTCTCGACCAAGAGATATGAGGTAC
>NZ_BAAGYK010000007.1:0-88328 GCF_054779355.1 Azotobacter armeniacus | reverse complement strand
TGGCGTCGGGTCGCATCATGATGACGGGCTCCAGAAAGAAATCGGGAGCACAGCATCGGCGGGCCTTTACCTCGGTTGAAGATGGGGTTCATGGAGCGCTTTCGGACGAGCGGCGTTTCCAGAGCAACAGTCTCAAGGGCAAGCACGTGCTGCCGCTGTGGCGGCTGGGACTGGAGTATGCACGCACCGGGACGGGAGCCATTTCCCGGGAGAGGCTGCGGGACCTGGAGCTGGCCCTGTGGCGGGAGGTCCACCGGCAAGCGCAGGAACTGGGATGATTTTGTTGGGATCACTCAGACTCTGATCTATGACCGCGTCCATCTGTATGCGAAGAACTCACCCAGAATCCCCAAAAAGTATGCGATAACTTTTCTTGCGTACGGCTCAATATGCTTTGAAATAAAATACGCCACAGCAACCAGCATGGCAATTGGGAGTGCCGGAAGAAATGCATGTGGAATAAATTCAAAACTATCGCCCAGCTTGATAATCATGGAAATCATAGCATTCTCATGAAAAAGATATAGTGGATAACTGATGGCTCCAAAAAACTGAAGGACTCTAGAGCTCAGGATATTTTGGATGAATGGATTTACAATCGAGCTGGCGAAAAATAACAAAACCAAAATGGCTGCCATGAAAGATGGCCAGTTTAGGTTGCTAGTAGCTATGGAGGAGAAAAAACCTACCGCTATTGCAAAAATCAAATATTTCGGTGATCTGGCCTGCGAATAGACATAAAATGCCGCCCCTGATGCGAACCATCCAAAATGCTCAAATGCTGCAGTTTTGGTCAAGGAGTTCATGGTATATAATGTGGTGCCGCCGATATATTTGTTGGCCACTGCAAAGAATATTGACAAGGCAAACACAAAAACCAGAGACGCCATCAAAAAAGATTGACCTCGCCAGTAATATGCAATTGCCGAAAATATATAAAATTTAAATTCTACGTAGATAGACCAAAATGCGCCTTCCAGCGGATTTATAGGGTGACCAATAATTCTCTCCCACCATGACGGGGAAATGAATGTCAAGCCGGGTAATAAAGATTCTAACTCCGGGGTTCCGGCTGGTCGCTCAATAAAAAAACTTGAAGATGAAAATATTAATAGTGAACAAACAAGCATGGCAGGGAATAGCCTCAGCCATCTCCTGTATATGAATTCACTAATACCTTTGCATCTTTCAAGAGTCATCAGGATTACAAATCCTGATATTAAGAAGAAAAGTTGAACACCAAGCCATCCATATTTAAAAAATGGGATTTCTCCGTAAGAGTCCCCGTATGGAACCAGCTCAGGCCATCTTGCGTATGCATGAAACAATACAACTAACAAAAGTGCAATGCCTCGATGACCATCGAGGTATTTAATTCTACTTTTCACTTTTTTTACCCCTTTTTAGAGGCGATAAAATAAGTTTACGCATGGGTACGTCCTAGGAGTCTGTAGGGCTTGAGTCGACGACGGAACTGAAATCCGAGGGTTATGGGGTGTTGCGCCACAACGGCTCGATTTTGGATGCACAGGACAGCTGTAGATTTAAAGCCTCCAGGAGCCGGCTTGCTCGTGATCGATACCCCCGCAAAAGGCATCGCCAGCAAGCTAGCTCCTGCATAATCACCACGGCGAAGCCGTACAATTATTCAGCCACCATCAGAGCGTCGGCGGATACGCCTGTCACGCCCTTGATGCTCTTGGCTTTCTGGACGGCCAGCTCTTTCTCGGCCTCGGTGCTGACCGTACCGGACAGCGACACGACACCCTGGTTGGTTTCAACCTTGATATCCATGCCGTCAAGATCGCTGTCGGCCAGGAAGGTGGCCTTCACCTTGCTGGTGATCCAGGTATCGGAAACCGCATCGCCGGTCTTGTCCATGGTATCGCCGGCAGCGAGAAGTACGGGTTGGGCCTGGCTGTGCCTGCCATCATCGGCCATAACGCCATTAGCCATCGACAGGCCAAGAGCAGCAGTAGTGGTGATGGCAATATAGATCCAGGGATGCTTTTTCATATCGTTACACTCCTGTTCTTCTTGAGGAATTACAGCATGTCAACATAAACATGGACTCCCCAGGGGCACAGTAAGTTCTATGGAAAGGGGAATGGAGGAAGCAGGATCTCGTTATGTGGCCGGGCGGTTGCAGAAGCTGAGTGCAATACGATTATTGAGGGAGGTGGGCGCAGCATGCTGTACTGTCATCATCAGTTGACGCATTTGCAGAGGCGGATGCCGCGCCGGCTTGAGGCCAGTGAGGTACTGCTTGTCGACGCACGTCAGTACGCCGGGGGAGAAGAGTATCGTTCCGCGCCATTGCGGCAGGACAGCTTGAGTCGTGTGTGCCCGGGCTGGCGGCACCAGGGAAGGCCACCGCCCGTCCCCGCGTCTGTTTGCAATCCGGCCAGGGGATAATGATGCATTTAGCAGTTGAGCATCCGACTCGGGCGTTCTGTGAACCATGCCCGATGTACGGGCTTATCAGGCCGGTTTCCTGCGTCGATAATTGATCTGCATCCATCCCAGGAGAAGGTCTTGTCGAGTCCATCCCCTCCCATCGCCGATTCCTCCCTGTTGCTGGTGCAACTGACCGACAGCCACCTGTTTGCCGACCCGGAGGCGCGGCTGCTCGGCATGCAGACTCAGGACAGCCTGCAGCGGGTGATCGAGCTGGTCCGCCGCGAGCAGCCGCAGATCGACCTGGTGATGGCCAGCGGCGACATCTCCCAGGATGGTTCGGCCGAATCCTATGCCCGTTTCCTTCAGCTCTGCGCCCCCATTGCCGCGCCGCTGCGCTGGATTCCCGGCAACCACGACGCGCGCGAGGCGATGCGGCAGGCCAGCGCCGGCAGCGACTGGCGCCAGCCGGTCGTCGATCTGGGAAACTGGCGCATCGTGCTGCTCGACTCGGTCATTCCCGGCGCGGTGCCCGGCTTTCTCGAGCGGAGCGAGCTGGCGTTGCTCGAGCAGGCCCTCGCGGAAGCTCCCGAGCGCCATCATCTGGTCTGCCTGCATCACCATCCGGTGTCGATCGGCTGCCACTGGATGGAGCCGATCGGCCTGCGCAACGCCGAGGTGCTGTTCTCCGTGCTGGACCGCTTTCCGCAGGTGCGCGCGCTGCTCTGGGGACACGTGCACCAAGAGTTCGACCGCATGCGCTGCGGTGTGCGTCTGCTGGCCTCGCCCTCGACCTGCGTGCAGTTCACCCCCGGCAGTGAGGACTTTTCGGTCAGCGACCAGGCGCCCGGCTATCGCTGGCTGCGCCTGCAGGCCGACGGCCGTTTGGATACCGGCGTATCGCGCCTGACGGACTACTGCTTCCAGATCGACTACGGCAAGGGCCGCTATTGATCCGACGGGGCGTCGGGGTCTGCGCCGCACGGCGGCAAATTCGCCCGCCGACTTGAGACTGTCGCGTGCCGCTTGTAGCCTTCCCCCCTTTCGTCACTGTCGTCCGAGATTCATGCCCAGCGCCGCGCCGTCCCTTCTCTATATCCACGGCTTCAACAGCTCGTCCGCCTCGTACAAGGCGCAGCAGTTGATCAATGCCATGCAGGCCCTCGATCTGGCGACGCAGCTGCGGGTGCCGGATCTGCACCACCACCCGCGCCCGGCAATCGTCCAGCTCGAGGCGGCGCTTGCCGAGCTGGGGAGGCCCACGCTGGTCGGCAGCTCCCTGGGCGGCTACTATGCGACCCACTTGGCCGAACGGCACGGCCTGCCGGTCGTGCTGATCAATCCCGCGGTGCGCCCGCATCGACTGTTCGACGGCCGTCTGGGGCCGCAGCGCAACTACTACAGTGGCGAGACCTGGGAGCTGACCGCCGACCATCTGGCGGCCCTCGCCGCGCTGGAGGTGCCGCCCCCCCAGGACCCCGCGCGCTACCGGGTGTGGCTGCAGACCGGCGACGAAACCCTCGACTGGCGGGACGCTGCGACCTATTACCGGCACTGCATACCCTGTGTCGAGACGGGGGGCGATCACAGCTTCCAGGGCTTTGCCAGACGACTGCCGGAGCTGCTCGCGTTCGCCGGCTTCGACGCTGGGCGGTGGCGCGATTTCAATTTTTCCGAACTCTGACCTTTCGAACTTTGAACTAAGGCAACCATGGCTCAGACCTACAACGCGGACGCCATCGAGGTCCTTTCCGGACTCGACCCGGTGCGCAAGCGCCCGGGCATGTACACCGACACCACGCGTCCCAACCACCTGGCCCAGGAGGTGATCGATAACAGCGTCGACGAGGCCCTGGCCGGCCACGCGAAATCCGTGCAGGTGATCCTCCACGAGGACAATTCGCTGGAGGTGATCGACGACGGTCGCGGCATGCCGGTGGACATCCACCCGGAGGAAGGCGTGCCGGGGGTCGAGCTGATCCTCACCAAGCTGCACGCCGGCGGCAAGTTCTCCAACAAGAACTATCGGTTCTCCGGGGGGCTGCATGGCGTCGGCATCTCGGTGGTCAACGCGCTGTCCTGCCGCGTCGAGGTGCGCGTCAAGCGCGACGGCAACGAGTACCGCATGAGCTTCGAAGACGGCTTCAAGGCCAGCGATCTGGAGATCGTCGGCACGGTCGGCCGGCGCAACACCGGCACCAGCGTGCATTTCTGGCCGGACGCCAAATACTTCGACTCGCCGAAGTTCTCGGTCAGTCGCCTGAAGCACGTGCTCAAGGCCAAGGCCGTGCTCTGTCCGGGCCTTTCCGTGAGCTTCGAGGACAAGGCCGGCGGCGAGAGGGTCGAGTGGCACTACGAGGACGGCCTGCGCTCCTACCTGGCGGATGCGGTCGGCGGGTTCGCCCGCCTGCCCGCGGAACCCTTCACCGGCAGCTTCGCCGCCAGCCGCGAGGCGGTCGACTGGGCGCTGTTGTGGCTGCCGGAGGGCGGCGAGAGCGTGCAGGAAAGCTACGTCAACCTGATCCCCACCGCCCAGGGCGGCACCCATGTCAATGGCCTGCGCCAGGGCCTGCTGGACGCCATGCGCGAGTTCTGCGAGTTCCGCAATCTCCTGCCGCGAGGCGTCAAGCTGGCGCCGGAGGACGTCTGGGAGCGCATCGCCTTCGTCCTCTCGATGAAGCTCGCCGAGCCGCAGTTCTCCGGGCAGACCAAGGAGCGCCTGTCGTCCCGCGAGGCGGCGGCCTTCGTATCCGGCATCGTGAAGGATGCCTTCAGCCTGTGGCTCAACGAGCACCCCGAGCTGGGCCTGCAACTGGCCGAGCTGGCCATCAGCAACGCCGGGCGCCGCCTCAAGGCGGGCCGCAAGGTCGAACGCAAGAAGATCACCCAGGGGCCGGCGTTGCCCGGCAAGCTGGCCGACTGCGCCGGCCAGGATCCGCGGCGCGCCGAGCTGTTCCTGGTGGAGGGTGACTCCGCCGGCGGCAGTGCCAAGCAGGCGCGCGACAAGGAGTTCCAGGCGATCATGCCGTTGCGCGGGAAGATCCTGAACACTTGGGAGG
The DNA here is from genome assembly GCF_054779355.1 of Azotobacter armeniacus. Taxonomy (NCBI): domain Bacteria; kingdom Pseudomonadati; phylum Pseudomonadota; class Gammaproteobacteria; order Pseudomonadales; family Pseudomonadaceae; genus Azotobacter; species Azotobacter armeniacus. The sequence goes on along the minus strand of NZ_BAAGYK010000007.1, from coordinate 82,872 downwards.
TGGATGGTGGCGAGGTGCTGGCCAGCCAGGAGGTGCACGACATCGCCGTGGCCATCGGCATCGATCCGGGCTCGGCGGATCTCTCCCAGCTGCGCTACGGCAAGGTCTGTATCCTCGCCGACGCCGATTCCGACGGCCTGCATATCGCCACGCTGCTCTGTGCGCTGTTCGTCCGGCACTTCCGCCCGCTGGTGGAGGCTGGCCATGTCCATGTCGCCATGCCGCCGCTGTACCGCATCGACCTCGGCAAGGAGATCCACTACGCCCTAGACGAGGCCGAACGCGACGGCATCCTCGAGCGCCTGGCCGCCGAGAAGAAGCGCGGCAAGCCGCAGGTCACCCGCTTCAAGGGGCTCGGCGAGATGAACCCGCTGCAGCTGCGCGAAACCACCATGGACCCCAACACCCGTCGCCTGGTGCAACTGACCCTGGACGACTTCGATACCACCCGCGAGGTCATGGACATGCTGCTGGCCAAGAAGCGTGCCGGCGACCGCAAGTCCTGGCTGGAAAGCAAGGGCAACCTGGCCGAGGTGCTGGTCTGATGCGTTGCTGGCTGTTGGGCCTGTGCCTGCTCAGCTCGATGCTGCATGCCGCGTTGCCGGTGGAGCCGCTACGCCTGCTCGGCGAGCATCCGCTCGACGGCATGCCGAGTGGCAACCTCTCCGGGCTGGCCCGCTGCGGGGACTCGCTGTGGGCGGTCTCCGACCGCGACGACGATCGTCTTTACCGCCTGCATCCCGGCGAGGTGGCCTGGCAGGCCGAGGCGCAGACCTTCGTCCTGCCGCCGCTGCCCGACAGCGGGCTGCCCTGGGGCGTGCGTGCGCGGGTCAAGCTGATGGGCACGCTGCGCGGCGGCGAGATGGATTTCGAGGGGCTGAGCTGTGACGCCCAGGGCAACCGTTATCTGGTCAGCGAGGCGCATGCCGCGGTGCTGTACCTGCCGGAGATTGGCCCGCCGCAGTGGCTGGCGCTGCCGCCGCCGTTGCTGCGGCAGGCGCGGGCCAGCGGCATGCTGCTGAAGTTCAACGCCATGCTCGAGGGTATCGCCGTCGACCCGGCCGGCGAGCGCCTCTGGCTGGCCGCCGAACGGGAGCGCCGCGGGCTGCTGGTGGTGCACCGCACCCGGGACAGCTGGCAGTGCAGTGGCAGCTGCGTGCTGCTCAGCGAGGACGGCCCGGCGCTGCCGCCGGCCCAGCTGGAAACCTCGCGAAGCTGGGCGAGGAGCTTCTCCGACCTCACCTTCCACGGGGACAAGCTGTTCACCCTGGAGCGCCTGGCGCACCAGATCTGCCGGCACAGCCCGAACACCGGCGAGGTCGAGCGCTGCTGGTCGTTCGCCGACGCGCTGCTCACCGACGCGCGCCGCTACGCCCAGCCCTGGGGCAGCGCCGAGGCCCTGTGGATCGACGCCGAGGGCGCCTGGATCGGCACCGACAACGGTACGCTGCCCCGCGGCGACGGCGACACCCGGCCGATGCTCTGGCGTTTCGCCGCGCCGGCCGAGGGCTGGGAAAGCGCGCCGTGAAGCCTGGCCACAATGCATTCATCTTCCGGCGCCGGCAGCCTGTTGCCGCGCCAAAACCTGGGACTGACCCATGAACGACTCCTTCGACCCCGGCCTGGACGGCGTGGAGCGCCGCTCCCTCGCGGAGTTCACCGAGCAGGCCTATCTCAACTATTCCATGTACGTGATCATGGATCGCGCCCTGCCGCACATCGGCGACGGCCTGAAACCCGTGCAGCGGCGCATCGTCTATGCCATGAGCGAGCTAGGCCTGGATGCCGATGCCAAGCACAAGAAGTCGGCGCGTACCGTCGGCGACGTGCTCGGCAAGTTCCACCCCCATGGCGACTCGGCCTGCTACGAGGCCATGGTGCTGATGGCCCAGCCGTTCAGCTATCGCTATCCGCTGATCGACGGCCAGGGCAACTGGGGCGCGCCGGACGATCCGAAGTCCTTTGCCGCCATGCGCTACACCGAGGCGCGCCTGTCGCGCTATTCGCAGGTGCTGCTCGCCGAGCTGGGGCAGGGCACCGCCGACTGGGTGCCGAACTTCGACGGCACCCTGGACGAGCCGGCGGTGCTGCCGGCGCGGCTGCCCAACCTGCTGCTCAACGGCACCACCGGCATCGCCGTGGGTATGGCCACCGACGTGCCGCCGCACAACCTGCGCGAGGTGGCGAGCGCCTGCGTGCATCTGCTGGACGAGCCGCAGGCGACGGTGGCGCAGCTCTGCGAGCATATCCCGGGGCCGGACTTTCCTACCGAGGCGGAGATCGTCACCCCGCGCTCCGAGCTGCTGAAGACCTATGAAACGGGCCGCGGCTCGGTGCGCATGCGCGCACTGTACCGGGTCGAGGACGGCGACCTGGTGATCACCGCGCTGCCGCACCAGGTTTCCGGGGCCAAGGTGCTGGAGCAGATCGCCGCGCAGATGCAGGCCAAGAAGCTGCCGATGGTCGCCGACCTGCGCGACGAGTCGGACCACGAGAATCCCTGCCGCATCGTGATCATCCCTCGCTCCAACCGGGTCGACGTGGAGGGGCTGATGCAGCATCTGTTCGCCACCACCGAGCTGGAGTCCAGCTACCGGGTCAACCTCAACATCATCGGCCTGGACGGCAAGCCGCAGGTGAAGAACCTGCGGACGCTGCTCACCGAGTGGCTGGCGTTCCGCGTGCAGACGGTGCGCCGCCGCCTGCAGTTCCGCCTGGACAAGGTGGAGCGTCGTCTGCACTTGTTGGAAGGTTTGCTGATCGCCTTCCTCAACCTCGACGAGGTGATCCGCATCATCCGCAGCGAGGATCAGCCCAGACCGGTGCTGATGGCGCGCTTCGGTCTCGACGACGTGCAGGCCGACTACATCCTCGACACCCGCTTGCGCCAGCTGGCGCGACTCGAGGAGATGAAGATCCGCGGCGAGCAGGACGCGCTGGCCAGGGAGCGCGAGAAGCTGCTGGCCCTGCTCGGCAGCGAGGCCAAGTTGAAGAAGCTGGTGCGCAAGGAGCTACTGGCGGACGCGGAGACTTATGGCGATACGCGCCGCTCGCCGATCGTCGAGCGTGCCGAGGCCCGTGCCCTCTCGGAAGCCGAGCTGATGCCTTCCGAGCCGGTGACCCTGGTGCTCTCCGACAAGGGCTGGGTGCGCTGCGCCAAGGGCCACGACATCGACCCGACGGCGCTTTCCTACAAGTCCGGCGACAGTTTCAAGGCGGCGGCCCAGGGCCGCTCCAATCAATATGCCGTCTTCATCGACTCCAGCGGGCGCAGCTATTCCCTGGCAGCCCACTCGCTGCCCTCGGCGCGGGGCCAGGGCGAACCCCTGACCGGGCGTCTGGCTCCGCCTCCGGGGGCGAGCTTCGAGTGCCTGCTGCTGCCAGAAGACGATGCGCTCTATGTAATAGCTTCCGATGCCGGTTATGGCTTCGTGGTGAAGGGCGAGGATCTGCAGGCGAAGAACAAGGCGGGCAAGGCGCTGCTGACCCTGCCGGCCGGCGCCAGGGTCATGGCGCCACGACCGCTGGCCGATCCGCAGAACGACTGGCTGGCGGCAGTGAGCACGGAAGGGCGCCTGTTGCTGTTCAAGGTTGCCGACCTGCCGCAACTGGCCAAGGGCAAGGGCAACCGGATCATCGCCATCCCCGGTGCGCGGGTCGCCAGCCGCGAGGAGTACCTCGGCGACTTCGTCGTGCTGTCCGCCCGGGCGACCCTGCAGCTGCAGGCCGGCAAGCGGATACTGTCGCTGAAGCCGAGCGACCTTGAGCATTACCAGGGAGAGCGTGGCGGGCGTGGCAACAAGCTGCCGCGTGGTTTCCAGCGGGTGGACGCGCTCTTGGTCGAGGAGCCGGACTGATGGCAGAATGTCGCGCTGTCGTGCAAGCGCGTTGGAGGGTGCGCGTACAGCTGCCAGCGGCTAACTGCCTGCGGCTTTACAAACGATCATACAGGCCGGCCTGCAGGGGACTGACGGATTGGTCATGGCCGGGCCGGCCTTGGCCCGGGGGCAGCCGCCCTCTGTAGATGAATCTTGCCGGCCCGGGCATGGCCGATTGAACCTCCCGGCGTGCCCTGCCAGCGCAGCTCGCCGGGCCATGGTTTTTGACGATGGACTATGGCTGCCTGTCGGTAACCTTCTGGGTGAAAATTAATGAGATTCCCGTGCTTTCGTTTGCTTGTCCTGCTGGCCGCCCTGTCGCTGCTGGGCGCCTGCTCGCTCCGCCCAGCGACCACTCTTTATCGGCTGGACGGCGGCGATTCTGAAACTCCCGACCGAAACGGCCTGGCCGTACTGCTCGGCCCGGTGACCCTGGCCGACTATCTGCGACAGGATGCCGTTCTGGTGCAGCGTCACGAGGATGGCAGCTTGAGCACTGCCCCCGATGCCCGGTGGGCTGGCGATCTGAAGGCCGACATCGACCAGCTACTGCTGCGCCAGTTGGCCTGGCGTCTGGACAGCCACCGCCTGGTACCCGAGCCGGGCGCACCCGGCTTCAAGCCGGACGTCCAGGTCCAGCTGAACATTACCCGCCTGGATTCGGGGCCGAAACAGCCCGCCGTTCTGGAGGCCCAGTGGCGCCTGCTGGATCGCCGGGGGCGCCTCAGCCAGAGCCGGCTGGTCCGTCTGGTGGAGCCGCATCAGGGCTCCAGCGCCGATCAGGTGAGGGCGCAGAGCGTGGTGCTGCAGCGCCTGACCGAACAGCTGGCGATGGCTATCCTGCCGCTGGCCAAACAGCAGGCGCTGGCCCCGGCGGCGGAGCTGCGTAAGAGCGCGCGGGTGGCGGCGCCCAAGGGGGGGGCGAAACAGCCGAAGGCGCCGGATATCCCCATCGTCAGCCCGACCCGGAACGTCGAGGTGTTCCGCTTCTGAGCGACGCACAGCGAGGGCTCAGGGCAGGTCGAACAGCAGCGCCTCGGCCTCCCCGCGGGCCTCCAGCTCAATCGCCGGCTCGCCGGTCAGCGTGGCGCCGTCGCCGGCCTCGAGGAGCACGCCGTTGACCTCCAGGCTGCCGCTGGCGACATGCAAGTAGTAGGTGCGCCCGGCACGGGTCGGCTGACTGAGCTGCTGGCGCTCTCCCAGACGGGCTAGGTACAGACAGGCATCCTGGTGGACCGGCAGCGAACCCTTGCGACCATCCGGCGAGACAACCAGGCCGAGACCCTGCACGGCGGAGAAGTCTTTCTGTGCATAGCGCGGCTGCACGCGGCTCTGATGCGGCTGGATCCAGATCTGCAGGAGGTGCAGCGGCTGGCTGGCGGAAGGGTTGTATTCGCTGTGCACGATACCGCTGCCGGCGCTCATCACCTGAACTTCTCCGGCTTTCAGCTGGCTGTTGTTGCCCATGCTGTCCTTGTGCTCGATAACTCCCTCCAGCACATAGCTGATGATCTCCATGTCGCGGTGCGGATGGGCGTCGAAGCCGGTCCGTGGCGCGATGCGGTCGTCGTTGATAACTCGCAGCCGCGAGACGCCCATATGGCGCGGGTCATGGTAGTCGGCAAAGGAAAAGGTATGGCGGCTGTCCAGCCAGCCTAGGCTGGCATGTCCGCGTTCGGCGGCTGGGCGCAGGATGATCATCGGGTCTCTCCGGAAGGTTGAAGGGGGGCTGCTGTCAGCAAGGCTAGCCTTCACCCGACTGGAAGAAAAACGCGGTTTTCGGAAGAAACTGATCGAAATTCCGGATGAATTCAGCTGTGCTCTTGGTCCGGCCAAGAGCCGGCCATTGCCGGGCGGGCCTTGCCGGTCAGGGCGCCTTGTTCGTCAGACCGGCGCCGACCAGCCTTCTCGTCCACGCAGCGCGTCTGCCATGCACTGCCTGCAGTTCGTCCAGGCCGTGGCGGAATTCGCTCTCCCGTCCGGCCTGGGCGAGGGCTTCGGCAAGCGCCTGGGTGGCCCGCAACGCCTCGTCGTAGGCAGCGCCCGAGCCACGCTGCAGGGTCTTGTCGATGCCGGCCCAGACTGCGCCGGCGTTTTCCGCAAGCTGCGCAAGATGCCTGCGGCGTTCGGCGCGACGCCGGGCCTCCTCGGCTTCGCGGGCTTGACGCTCGCGCTCGAGGCGGCGGCCGGCGGCGATTTCGCAGCGTGCGCGGATTGCCGCGACACGGCGGCGGGGCTGTCCGCCAGCGGCTGGCCGCTGCGCGCGCTGCCAGTCCAGGAAGCTCCGCCGCAGCTCGCGCTCGGCTTCCGCGGCGCGTCCCTCCAGCAGCAGGCGCAGCGTGGCGCGCATCGTTTCGGGCGTTTGCGCGGCCAGCCAGGCGTCCATGGCGGGAGCTTCCCCGCCGGGCTTCGGCAGGGGCTCGCTGGCCTCGGCGGCCGCCGCCAGCCAGTCCGGGTCGATCAGCAGTTACTCCGCGAGAGCGGTCTGCGCGCAGGTGAGCGTCTGCAGGCCGGCGGGCAGCGGCGGCTCGAGCTCCTCGTCGCCCAGTTCGCCATTGCCGAGCCGTGCCAGCCAGCCCAGATACAGCGGGCGAGTATCGCCGCGCAGCAGTTCGTCGCGCAGGGGAAGCAGGCGCCCCATCCAGCCCTGCCCGTCCTCGGCGTTCCAGAAGTGCTCGAGATCGCCGGTTTCGTCGTCGGCGTTCCAGGCCAGGGTCCAGTGGTCGGCAGTGGCCGTGGCCTCGAGGGCGGCGAGGTACTCCGCTTGCCCACCCGCCTGCCCGGGGCGAACGAAATCGGCCGGATCGAGCGCCGTGCGCGGCAGCAGGCTGCGCGCCCCCCAGTTGGCGTAATAAACATGGGCGTCGAAGTAGCGCCGCATCCACTCCAGCGGATCGCCCTTCAGGTCGCCCCAGTGGTATTCGTTGACGAAGCTTGTCGCGGTGATGGTAGCGCGCGAGGAATAGCCACGCAGCTCGGCCTGCTGCTGCGCGGTCAGCGGCCGGTCGAGTGCCGCGAATTCGTAGTACTGGTATTCGCTCATGGGAGGAGATCGCTGAAAAGGTTATGGGTGGCTGCCTCCAACCCGGCGGCGAGCGGGTTCAGGCTGTCGGCAGGGGTGAACCATGCCGGTGTGGAACATACAGGGTGGAGATAGACAAGGCGAGATGGCCAGAGACAGGAAAGCTCGCGCAGGGCAGGTTTTCGAGAGATGGTATCCGCCATGGGCCGCTGCTTGATCTCGCTGTGTTTCATGCCTTGTATCCCTCTATTTCAATTTTTTCGAGGGGGTACAGATGGGCATACACGGCGGAGAAGGATAGGCAGAGGCAAAGAGAGACAGCCAGAAACAAGAAAGCCCGCACGGGGCGGGCTTTTCAGGGGTGTTTCGAGTCATGTGGGAACATGTCGAAACGTTCATTTGGTGGAGCCGGGGGGATTTGAACCCCCGTCCGCCAGCTCTCCGCTATCGGTTCTACATGCTTAGCCAGCTCTACTGAGTTAACTCCGCGCCGCCCGAGTGGCAGGGTGCTTGGAGCGAGCTGTATGAGTTTTAGCCGTTACGTCTACAGCGAACTTGGCGGCGATCCTGTTCTATCTGACGATCATTTTGGGTTTACAGGCATCCCCTCATGATCGCTGGCGCCGAAGCGACCAGATGAAGGTTAGGCGGCTAGCGCGTACCCTTCGTAGTTGTCGTCGTTGGCAACTATAGGTTTGCAACAGTGGATTTACGAGTTCTGTTACCAACTCGGCATGCCCCTCAAGTTTCGTTACCGGCGTCGAATCCTAATCGGCCCCAAAACCCTTTGTGTTAAATCAAGTTTACGGCAAACAGGTCGATGCGTCGACTGCCGAGGCTGGCGAAATTCGCCAGTGGGCTGCTATATGATGATGGTTTTCCTGACGTCACTGGGCGGCGAGACCTTCCTATGCCTCGGGCAGCACGATACCCCTTGCGCCGGTGGTTCTGGCGTGCCTTTATTCTGTATGCATTGATTCCGCTGATAGTGGTGGAGTCCGTGCTGATCGGCGCCTATTTGCTGAGCAACGCCGCCATGCGCAATGCCCAGCTCGGTAATCTCGAGGAACGGGCGCAGCAGAGCCTGGCGGGTGCCATACAGCGCGAGGCGGAGATCGTCGGCTGGGATTTGCAAAGTATTGAGAAGCAGACGCGGATCTTCCGCGGGGCCGTCGTCCAAGCCCTGCAGGAGCAGGGCTTCCAGCCGGACGAAGTGGAGCGGGCAAGGCATGTGCTCGGCCCGAAGGGGCTATTTTACAGTCGCAGCGACGATGGCCGTGCGGCCTCCTTTTATGCGAAGACCACGCCGCTGGAGCGGCAGGATCATGCCAAGGCGCTGCGTCTGTCGCAGCTCGATCCCCTGATGCGCTCGATCGAAGAGGCTGGCCCCCTGGTGGTTTCGGTCTATTTCCGCAGCTGGGATAACTATACCCGGAGCTATCCGTTCTTCGACGTGCTGCAGAAGGATCCCGGCGACATGCCGTCCTCCGGGTACAACTTCTATTCCCGGGCCGACGAGCGCCACAACCCGGAGCGTGAGCCGGTGTGGACCGACCCCTATCTCGATCCTGCCGGGCGCTGGCGAATGGCGACAATCGCCCCGGTATATCACGGCGATTTCCTGGAAGGGGTGGTCGGGCTGGAGATCGACCTCGAGCACTTGCTGGCCGAGATCGGCACCTTGGGCGTGCCCTGGCAGGGCCGTGCGATGTTGATCGATGAGGGGGGCAACGTCATGGTCTTGCCGGAGAAGGGCAAGACACTAGGCAATTCCTCTGTCAATGCGCCGCAGCATCGGCGCGAGATGGCGCATCTGCTGTCGTCGGCCGGCCCCGAAGGGGAAGTGCAGACGGCAATGCTCGACGGCCACGAGCATTTGCTGGCCTGGAAGGGGATTCCCCAGACCGGGTGGCGTTTGCTGCTGATCGTGGACAAGGACAGGATCCTCCAGCCGACCCGTGTCCTGGCTGCCCACTACCAGAAGATCGGCTACCTGTTGATCGTCGGTCTGCTCCTTTTCCATGTGCTGTTCCTGGCCCTGTGGTGGCTGCGCTCGCGGCGTCTGAGCCGGGAGCTGGAGCAGCCGATCAGCAGCATTGCCGACATGCTGCGGCACCTGGGCAAGGGCCTGCGGCATGAGGGAGCCGATCGGCAGTCGCCGCTGCAGGTCAGTCGGATCGAGGAGCTGAATGTGATGGCCGACGCGGTACGTAGCAGCGACCGGCAGTTGCAGGCCAGTGAGGCCGAGCGCTCCAAGGCCCAGCGGTTGCTGGAGGTGGTGATGGAGAGCACCACCGAGAGTCTCTGGGAAATCATGCTGGAAAAGAGCCAGATCCGGGTGAGCAGCCGCTTTGCCAGGCGTTTCGCACTGGACGCCGAGTGCGTAACCTTCGATGAGTTCAACCGGCTGGTCCATCCGGACGACCTGGAGCGTCTCAGGCGCCGGCGCGAGAGATTCTTTAGCGGTGCCGATGGTGTCTACGAAGTGGAGTTCCGCTGTGTCGATCGTACAGGCCAGTACGTCTGGCTGCTATCCCGCGGCCAGGCGTTGGAGCGGGATGTCAGCGGACGGGTGCTGTATTCGGCGGGTACCCATGTGGACATTTCGCGGCTGAAGGCGGTGCAGGAGGATCTGCGCCGCGCTACCCTGGAGGCACAGGACGCCAGCCGGGCGAAGAGCCGCTTCCTGTCCAGCATGAGCCACGAGCTGCGCACACCGCTGAATGCGGTGCAGGGCTTCGCCCAACTGATCGAGCTGGAGGTGGAGGGCAGGCCCGAGGCGAATCCGGTCGGCGAGTACGCGGGGGAGATCGTCAAGGCCGGCCGGCATCTCACCGCGCTGGTGGGCGACATTATCGACCTTTCCACCCTCGAGGGCCGGCGGCAGCAATTGCACATCAGGCCGGTCGAGGTCGGCGCCATGCTGGCCAGTTGCGCAGAGCTGGTCCAGCCGCAGATCCGGGAAAGCCAGCTGCATTTGCAGCTGATGTCCGTGCGCCTGCCCCTCTACGTGCAGGCCGACGTCTGTCGTCTGCGGCAGGTCCTGCTGAACCTGCTTTCCAATGCGATCAAGTACAACCGTCCGCAGGGCCAGGTCACGCTCGGCCACGAGGTGCGTTCGGACTGCGTGCGCCTCTGGGTGAAGGACACCGGACCGGGGCTCGATGTCGAGCAGCAGAGCCAGCTGTTCCAGCCCTTCCAGCGTCTTGGTCGGGAGAGTTCGAACATTCCCGGCTCCGGCATCGGTCTGGTGCTGTGCCATGAACTGGCCGGACTGATGAACGGCAGCATGGGCTTCCATAGCAAGCCCGGGCATGGCTGCCGTTTCTGGATCGATCTGCCGGGAGCGGCAGCGCCGATGGAGGAGCGGGCGTCGCCCGGTGAAGAGCCGCCGGCCGGGCAGGCGGCGCGGGTCGGAGACGACTCCTGAGGTGCGGCCTGCCGGCGGAGCGTCCCTGCCCCGGCGGGGTCAGGCCGGGCGGGCCTTGGCGCGGCTGACCCGGTCGACCAGGTAGACCAGTCCGTGGTAGTCGAGACCGCTGTGCCGGCTGAGGCCGATCTCGCAGGTGCGGCTGGTGGAGACGCCTTCCTCGCAGTACTGCACCGCCTCTTTCAGGCTGCGCAGGGCGTTGGCGTTCAGCTCGGGGGTGGTGAAGCCCTTGTCGCCGGCGAAGCCGCAGCAGTGGATGCCTTCCGGAATCACCACCTCCCGGGCGCAGCGCCGGGCGATGTCGATCAATGCCTGGGCTTCGCCCAGATGCTGGGTGCTGCAGGTGACGTGCACGGCGATCGGCGTGTCCTGCGGCTCGAAGTCCAGACGTTCGAGCAGGAAGGTGCGGATGAATTTCACCGGATCGAAGATCTGCAGACGCGGGTCGGTCGACTCCTGGACCAGCCGCAGGGTGCAGGGGCTGGTATCGCAGTAGATCGGATCGAGTCCGCCGCGGCTGGCCTCGAGCAGGGCGTCGAGGGTTTCCCGGCGTTTGCGCTCGGCCTGTTCGGCATAGCCCTTGGAGGCGAACGGCTGGCCGCAACAGAGCTTGTCCAGCCCCTCCGGAAAGACCACCTGGTAGCCGGCCTTTTCCAGCAGGGCGCGGGTCTTGTCGATCAGCGGCACCTGCTCCCTGTCGTCGCCGGCCGGCCCCATGGCGCGCGACACGCAGGCGGCGAGGTAGACCACCCTCGGGCGCTCGTCGGGCTGTGGCGCGGCAGGCCGCTGCAGGCGCACCGGTTGCGGCATGGCGGGCGTCCATTGTGGCAGATGCCCGCCGCTGGCTTTGTGCAGAGCGCTGCTGAACTTCGCCAGGCGCGGCGCGCCGAGCAGGCGGCGCGCGCCGTCGGCGGCGACCAGCACCAGGCGAGAGGCGCGCACGGCGGCGGCGAAGTGCCCGGCCAGCCAGTCGGCGGTGCCGCTATGGCCGGCTTTCAGGCCGCGCAGCTTGCGCACCAGATCGCCGGTGTTGATCCCCACCGGGCAGCGCTGGGCGCACAGGCCGGTGGCTGCGCAGGTGTCGATGCCTTGGTAGCGGTAGGCCTTCTCCAGGGCGTCGCTGGCCGTGCCGTTGCGCCGTCTGGCCTGGATGTCGCGCCACATGACGATGCGCTGGCGCGGCGTCAGGGTCAGGCCGCGGGACGGGCAGACCGGCTCGCAGAAGCCGCATTCGATGCACTTGTCGACGATCTCGTCGGCGGCCGGCAGCGGCTTGAGGTTCTTCAGGTGGATCTCGGGGTCTTCGGAGAGCACCACGTCGGGGTTGAGGATGCCCTGGGGGTCGAGCAGGCGCTTGATCTTCCACATCAGCTGGTAGGCGTCATGGCCCCATTCCAGCTCGACGAAGGGCGCCATGTTGCGCCCGGTGCCGTGCTCGGCCTTCAGCGAGCCGCCGAACTCCACCGCTACCAGTTGCGCGACCTCCTGCATGAAGGCCTCGTAGCGGGCGACCTGGGCCGGCTCGTCGAAGCCCTGGGTGAAGACGAAGTGCAGGTTGCCCTCCAGGGCGTGGCCGAACAGGATCGCCTCGTCGTAATGATGTTTTTCCAGCAGCTCGATCAGCCGGTTGACACCCTCGGCCAGGCGCTCGATCGGGAAGGTGACGTCCTCGATGATCACCGTGGTGCCGGTTTGGCGCACCGCGCCGACCGCCGGGAAGGTGTCCTTGCGGATCTTCCACAGCTGGTTGTAGACGGCCGGGTCGCTGCTGAAGTCGACCTGCTTCTCCACCGGGAAGCCGGCGATGGACGCCGCGATCCGCTCGATCTGCTCTTCCAGCAGCGAGGGGCCGGAGGCACGGGTTTCGATCAGCAGGGCGCAGGCGCCGGCGGAAAGCGCCTTGACCCACTCCGGCATGCCCGGCTTGTCCTGCACCGAGCGCAGGCTGCGCCGGTCGAGCAGTTCCACCGCCGAGACCGGCTGCTGCTTGAGCACCGGCACGGCGTTGCAGCAGGTCTCCACGTCGGGGAAGACGATCAGCGCGCTGGCCTTGTGCGGATGCTCGGGCACGGTGTCGTAGGTCACCGCGCTGATGAAACCCAGGGTGCCTTCGGAACCGACCATCAGGTGGGTGAGGATGTCCTGCGGCAGGTCGTAGTCCACCAGTGCGTTGAGGGACAGGCCGGTGGTGTTCTTCAGCCGGTACTTGTGGCGGATCTTCGCCGCCAGTGCTTCGTCGGCACGGGTCTGCCGGCCCAGCTCGGCAAGCTGCTTGAGCAGCTCGCCGTGGCTGGCCTGGAAGCTGGTCACACTGAGCGGGTCCTCGGTGTCCAGCACTGTGCCGTCGGCCAGCACCAGGCGCAGGGCGGCGAGGGTGTGGTAGCTGTTCTGCGAGGTGCCGCAGCACATGCCGCTGGAGTTGTTGGCGACGATGCCACCGATCTTCGCCGCGTTGATCGACGCCGGGTCCGGGCCGATCTTGCGCCCCAGCGGGGCCAGCACGGCGTTGGCGTGGGCGCCGATGACGCCGGGCTGCAGGCGGATCTGCGCGCCGCCGTTGCGGATGTCGCGGCCGTTCCACTGCTCGCCGAGGACGATCAGCACCGAGTCGGTCACCGCCTGGCCGGAGAGGCTGGTGCCGGCGGCGCGGAAGGTCACCGGCACGCGGGAGGCAGAGGCCAGGCGCAGCAGCTTGACCACCTCGGCCTCGGTCTCGACGCGCAGCACCAGCTTGGGAATCAGCCGGTAGAAGCTGGCGTCGGTGCCGAAGGCCAGCGTCGACAGCGGATCGTCGAAGCGCCGCTCGCGGGGAATCAGCCGTTCGACGGCGCTCGTAAAGGAAGCGGGCAGGGTCATGCATCCTCCAGGATCAGTACGACCAGATCCTTGGGGCCGTGGGCGCCGTAGGCGAGCACCTGCTCGATGTCGGCGGTCTTCGACGGGCCGGACACCAGCAGGGCGTTGGTTGGCATGCCGGCGGCCCACTGCTGTTTCTGCTGCACCTCGTGGAAGTTGTCGTGGATCTCGCTGGCCTTGAGCAGGGCGAAGTGCACCGGCGGCACCAGGCTCATGAGGCGCGGCTCCTCGCGGGTCGGCCAGAGGATCAGGCTGCCGGTGGCGGCGATCGCGCCGAGGGTGCCGGTGAGGCTGGCCGGGGTGTCGTCGAACAGTTCGGCCTTCCACTCCTCGATCGGCCGGTCGTAGGCCTTGAGCCGCGGCAGGCCCTCGCGCCCGGCGAAGTGCGCGGCGAGCTGTGCGCCGTGGGCGGTGCTCGGGGCGATCAGCAGTCTGGGCAGCTGTTTGTCGGCCAGCAGCTTTTCCAGCAGCGCCGGCCACTCGGCCGTGGTGGTCAGGTGGGTTTCGGTGTGCACCGCCTCCATCAGCTGGCGCAGGCGCGGGATGCGTTCCGCGGCCGGGTAGCTCCAGGGCCGGGTCACCAGGTCCACGTCGTAGTCGTCGGCGATGGGCTGGGTGCCCTCGAGGCTCTTTCTCAGCTTGGCGAGGATATTGGCTTTGGCCGACATCATTTGCCCTCCAGGTGCTCGCGGGCCAGCTCGTGCAGCGAGCGGGCGGCCGGTTTCGGTGCGCTGTGGTTCTGCGTCCAGGGGCCGAGGCTGCCCGGCGTCAGGCCGCGCAGGCGGGTGGCGAAAAAGCCAAAGGCGCGGTACAGCCACGGCGAGGTGTTGAGCAGGCGCCAGCCCTTCCACAGCAGGCGCTCGCCGGCCGAGTACTTGCTGCCCTGGCCGCGCATGACCGGGTTGGGTGCATCCGGCTTCTTGATGTTCTCCTCGCGCAGGCGGCGCAGCAGCGCGGGGATCGGGATCTTCACCGGGCAGACCTCGCCGCAGGCGCCGCACAGCGAGGAAGCGCTGGGGTGGTCGGGGGTGTTCTCCAGGCCCATCAGGTGCGGCGAGATGATCTTGCCGATCGGCCCGGGGTAGACGGTGCCGTAGGCCTGGCCGCCGATCCGGGTGTACACCGGGCAGTGGTTCATGCAGGCGCCGCAGCGGATGCAGTTGAGGGTCTGGCGCAGCTCGCCGTCGGCGAAGGCCTGGCTGCGGCCGTTGTCCAGCAGCACCAGGTGCACTTCCTGCGGGCCGTCCAGCTCATCGGCCTGGCGCGGCCCGGAGATCAGGTTGACGTAGGTGGTGATGCCCTGGCCGAGCGCGGAGCGGGTCAGCAGGGAGAGCAGCGGCACCACGTCGCGCAGGTTTTCCACCACCTTCTCGATGCCGGTGACGGCGATGTGAACCGGCGGCACGCCGGTGGACATGCGGCCGTTGCCCTCGTTTTCCACGAGCAGCAGGGTGCCGGTCTCGGCCACCGCGAAGTTGACCCCGGAGACGCCGATGTCGGCCTCGAAGAACTTCTGGCGCAGCGCGCGCCGGCCGGTCTGGATCAGCGCATCGACGTCCTCGGTGTAGGGCTCGCCGAGCTTGTCGTGGAACAGATGGGCGACCTGGCGGGCGTTCTTGTGGATCGCCGGCATGATAATGTGGGTGGGCTTCTCGTGGTCGAGCTGGATGATGTACTCGCCCATGTCCGATTCCAGCGCCTCGATGCCGTGGCGTTCGAGGAAATGGTTCATCTCCATTTCCTCGCTGACCATCGACTTGCCCTTGATCACCTGTTTGGCCTGATGGGCCTCGGCGATCTGCAGGACGATGGCGTTGGCCTCGTCCACCGTTTCCGCCCAGTGCACCTTCACGCCGTTGCGGGTCAGGTTGGCCTCCAGCCGTTCGAGCAGCTCGGGCAGCCTGGACAGAGCGCGGGCGCGCACATGGTTGCCCATCTCGCGCAGGTGCTCGCGTTCGTAGTCGTCCGGCATCGCGGCCAGGCGCTTGGCCATCAGCGAGTCCATGGCCTTGCGCATGTTGCCGCGCAGTTGGGTGTCGCCGAGGGCGTTGTGGGCGTTGTGCTTGAGGTCGCGGCTGGAAAGCTCCACCGCCGGGATGCGGGCCTGGCTGTTCATCGGGCGCCTCCGGTGCGTTTCCAGAGGAAGCTGGCCAGGTGCTGGCCGCGCAGCGGCGCGTGCTGCTTCTCCAGCGCGCCGTTGATGTTGAGCAGACAGCCGCAGTCGGCGCTGACCACTTCGGCGGCGCCGGATTCCTGCAGAGCGCGGGTCTTGTCGGCGACCATGGCGCCGGAGATGTCCGGCATGCGCACGCTGAAGGTGCCGCCGAAGCCGCAGCACTCGCTCTCGTGGTCGTGCTCGACGCGTTCGACCTTCTCCAGTTGGGCGAGCAGGGCGCGGCCGTGCAGGTGGGTGTTCATCTCGCGGCGTGCCGAGCAGGAGGTGTGCAGGGCGACCTGGGTCGGCTGGCCCCGGTCCTTGAACTCGACCTTGCAGACGTGGAGGAGGAACTCGGCCAGTTCGAAGGTGCGTGCGGCCAGCGCCTGCACCTGGTGCAGGGTGGCCGGCTCGTCCTTGAACAGCTCGCAATAGTGGTGGCGGATCATCCCGGCGCAGGAGCCGGACGGTACCACCAGCGGCCAGTCCTCGGCGAACAGCGCCAGCTGGGCACGGGCGACCTGGCGCGCCTCGTCGGTGTAGCCCGAGGTGTAGGCCGGCTGGCCGCAGCAGCTCTGCTCCTGGGGGAAATGCACCTTGATGCCTTCGCGCTCGAGCAGGCGGATGGCGTCGAGGCCGGCCTCGGGGAAGAACAGGTCGAGCACGCAGGTGCCGAACAGGTAGGCGTTGCCCGGTTTCTGCGCCGGGTACTGGCGCGGTTCGGGCAGGGGCGGCGCCACGCGGGTGGCGTTGGGCGCGGCGTTGTAGAAGAGTTCGCTCATCGGGATCTCCGATCATCCATTGGCCTGGTGGTTTCGGCACCGGCGAAACCCGCACGGGGCGGGGTTCGCTCGGTCGGCGGCGGCCGTCAGCGGGCGTTCACCAGCGGATCGCTGACACCGAGGACATAGATCGCGAACAGGGCGATCAGGCCGGTGAACAGCACGTAGTAGAAGGTCGGCCACACGGTCTTGCGCAGGGTGCTGCCTTCGCGTCCGAGCAGGCCGACGGTGGCGGAGGCGGCGACCACGTTGTGGATCGCCACCATGTTGCCGGCGGCGGCGCCGATGGCCTGCGCGGCGACGATCAGCGCGCCGGAGATGCCCAGGCTTTCGGCCACGCCGAACTGGAACTGGCTGAGCATCATGTTGCTCACCGTGTTGGAGCCGGCGATGAAGGCACCCAGGGCGCCGATGCTCGGCGCCAGCAGCGGATAGATGCTGCCGACGCTGTCGGCCGCCCATTGCGCCATGGCGATCGGCATGCTCGGCAGCCCGCCGGTATTGACGCCGGAGTTGATCAGGATGCGCACCATCGGCACGGTGAACAGCAGGACGAAGCCGGCGCCGAGCAGCACCTTGCTCGATTCGCCAACTGCCGCTGCCAGTTCGCGGGTCTTCATGCCATGCAGGAAGAAGGTGGCGATGACCACGGCGACCAGGATGCCGCCCGGCAGGTACAGCGGCATGAAGTCGGCCTTGATCCCGGTTTCGCCGAGCAGGTCGGGGAATACCAGCACCACCGACTTCAGGGCGCTGCCGACTTCCGGGAACACCCGGCTGATCACCAGCAGCAGGCCGACCAGCACATAGGGCAGCCAGGCACGCAGGGTGCTCATCGGCCGCTGGGTGAGCGCATCGAGCTTCATCTCCACGCTGCCCAGCCACTCGCTCGGCCAGTCCTTGGCGTCGGCGAAGTCCCAGGTGTTCTTCGGCACCAGGAAGCCGAAGTGCGCGGCGCTGGTGACAATGGCCAGACCAATCAACCCACCGGCCAGCGACGGGAACTCGGGGCCGAGGAACACGCCGGTGGCGACGTAGGGCAGGGTGAAGGCCAGGCCGCCGAAAATGGCGAACGGCAGCACCTCGAAGCCGGCCTTCCAGCTCTTCTCCTTGCCGAAGAAGCGGGTCAGCATCAGCACCATGATCAGCGGCATCAGAGTGCCGACGATGGCGTGGATGATCGCCACGTTGCTGGTGATCAGTTGCAGGAACACCTCCCAGCTGGAGCCTTCGGCGCTCAGGCGGGCGCCCAGGCTGGCGCTGTCCAGGCCGCTGTTGACGCCGATGATGATCGGCGTGCCGACCGCACCGAAGGACACCGGGGTGCTCTGCACCAGCATGCCCATCAGCACCGCGGCCAGCGCCGGGAAGCCGATGGCCACCAGCAGCGGGGCGGCGATGGCCGCCGGGGTGCCGAAGCCGGAGGCGCCTTCGATGAAGCAGCCGAACAGCCAGGCGATGATGATCGCCTGGATGCGCCGGTCGGGGCTGATGGTGGTGAAGCCGGAGCGGATCACGGCGATGGCGCCGGAGTGCTTGAGGGTGTTCAGCAGCAGGATGGCGCCGAAGATGATCCACAGCACGCCGATGGTGATGACCAGACCCTGCAGGGTGGAGGCGAGTACGCGGTTGAGGCTCATGTCCCAGGCGAACAGGCCGATGCCGGCGGTGAGCAGGTAGACCAGCGGCATGGCGCGCTTGGCGGGCCAGCGCAGGCCGACCAGCAGGACGGCGGCGAGCAGGATTGGGGAAAAGGCGAGAAGCGCAAGGACTCCGGGTTGCATGGCGATACCTCGGATCAGTGCGCGGCGCGCGGATGGATGGTGGACAGGATGTAACGGGCAAGCAGAGCAGGCATGGCTGGACCTCGTGGCCGGTTATTAAATTTGTTGGCCTAAAATGGTAATACCAATTTACAAGTGGCGAGGCTCAGGGTAAAAGTTGCAATCGTGGGTTGTCAATTGCCTTTATTTTGACTTTGGTCGCCAGGCTATGGCTTGTGGCGCTTTCCGCCCTGGCGCTAGGCTTGCCAGTCGCGCGCTCCGAACAGGAGCTTGAGCGGTCAAACCATGGGGAGGAAGGAATGGGATTTGGTCCGGTTCGGCAGCGTCGCCTGTCGGATGGCATCGTCGAGCGCCTGGAGGCAATGATCCTTGAGGGTTCGCTCAAGGCCGGTGAACGCCTGCCGGCGGAGCGCGCGCTGTCCGAGCAGTTCGGCGTGTCGCGCCCCTCGCTGCGCGAGGCGATTCAGAAGCTGGCGGCGCGTGGCCTGCTGGTCAGTCGCCAGGGTGGCGGCACCTATGTGGCCGAGGCGCTGGGCTCGACCTTCAGCGATCCGCTGTTGCAGTTGCTGGAAGGCAGTACCGAGGCGCAGCGCGACCTGCTGGAGTTTCGGCATACCCTGGAGGGAGCCTGTGCCTTCTATGCGGCGCAACGCGCCACGTCGCTGGATCACGAGCGTCTGCGCGCGGCGTTCGAGCGTCTGCAGCGGTGCTACGCCGTCCCGGTGCTCGGTGGCAGTACCGAGGAGGGGCTTGCCGATGCGCATTTCCACCTGGCGATCGCCGAGGCCAGCCACAATGCCGTGCTGCTGCACACCATCAAGGGGTTGTTCGACCTGCTCAGGCGCAACGTGGTGATCAATATCGGCGGCATGTATGCGCAGCGCGGCGAGACCCGCAACATGCTAATGCAGCAGCATCGCGAGCTGTATGAAGCGATCGTCGAGGGACGGGCCGAAGAGGCGCGGGCGATTTCCAGCCGGCATATCCACTATGTGCAGGAGGTGCTGGCCGAAGCGCAGCAGGAGGCGCAGCGCGAGGCGCGGGCGCGGCGGCGTCAGGGATTGGTCGAGGAGTGACAGGCGTGGGCGGCGTCCGGGGTGGTGCCGCCTGGAAACTCAATCTTCCTTGCCCTTGCTGCGTATGGCGCGCTGGATTTCCCGATCGGAGTCGCGGACCCTCTCAGTGTCGCGCTTGTCGTACTCCTTCTTGCCCTTGGCCAGGGCGATCTCGCACTTGATCAGGTGCTTCTTCCAGTACAGCGACAGGGCAACACAGGCATAGCCCTTCTGCTGGACGGCACCGAACAGCTTGCCGAGCTCGCGCTTGTGCAGCAGCAGCTTGCGGGTGCGGGTCGGGTCAGCAATCACGTGGGTGCTGGCTGTCGTCAGGGGCGTGATGTGGCTGCCGAGCAGCCAGGCCTCGCCATCCTTCAGCAATACGTAGCTGTCGACCAGTTGTGCCTTGCCGGCACGCAGGCTCTTCACCTCCCAGCCAGCCAAGGCCAGACCAGCCTCGAACTTCTGTTCGATGAAGTAGTCGTGCAGCGCCTTCTTGTTTTGCGCAATGTTGCCCTGAGGGTGTTTCTTTTGCTTAGCCATAGGGCGCGCATTATAGGCAGTTGCGGGCAGGCTGGCGACACCGAGCTTGAGGGGGGGCGGCTAATTTCGGACAATGCCCGATCGCTCCTGCACGCAGATGCAGGCAAGGCGCGATAGTTACATCGACAGTGCCCTTGTCTGAACCTTCGGCATTCCCTGTGCGGTCTGTCGGGCGGCCCTGCAAGCGCCAGACGTGCTGCCGTGTTTGCTGGCGAATTGACGAAGTAACCGAGAGTTCATTGAATGGCAACTCGCATACACCGCTCGGCACTGCTGCCCTTTCCGGCGCGTGCTCTTTATGATCTGGTCAACGACGTGGTGCACTATCCGGATTTCCTTCCCTGGTGCAGCTCCGCCGAAGTGCTGGAAACCAGCGAGACGCAGATGCGTGCCAGGCTGGAAGTGGCCAAGGGGGGCTTGAGTCAGCGCTTCCTCACCCGTAACAGCCTGCAGCCGGGCCGAAGCATCGAGATGAACCTGGAGGAGGGACCTTTCGCCCATCTGCACGGCTTCTGGGAGTTCAAGGCGCTCGGCGAGAAGGCCTGCAAGATCAGTCTCGATCTGACCTTTGACTACTCCGGGCCGCTGGTCAGGGCGACCCTCGGGC
Source organism: Azotobacter armeniacus (assembly GCF_054779355.1). Lineage (NCBI taxonomy): Bacteria > Pseudomonadati > Pseudomonadota > Gammaproteobacteria > Pseudomonadales > Pseudomonadaceae > Azotobacter > Azotobacter armeniacus. Next base: position 62,760 of record NZ_BAAGYK010000007.1, on the reverse strand, counting down.
CGTTGTTCAACCAGGCGGCCAACACCTTGGTGGACGCCTTTTGCGAGCGGGCCAAGCAGCTGTATGGATAGGCAGAGCGTCGCCGTGGAGGTGGTCTATGCGCTGGCAGATCGGCAGAGGCTGGTCTGCCTGAGTGTGCCGCGCGGCACTACGGTGCGTGAGGCAGCGTTGCGCTCCGGTCTCGACAGGGACTTTCCTGGTCTGGATCTGGCGAACAGTCCGCTGGGGATTTTCGGCAAGGCGGTGGCCAGGCCGGAGGAACGCGTGCTGGAGGAGGGCGAGCGGGTGGAGATCTATCGTCCGTTGATCGCCGATCCCAAGGAGGTTCGCAAGCTGCGGGCCGCCAGGGCCGCCAGGGCCGCCAGGGCCGCCAGGGCCGGGGCGGGTGAAGAGTTGCCGGAGTGAGGTCCGGCGGTATCTTCGTGGGGGGAGGCCCGGATCGCTCCAGGGTTCGGCAGGCTTATTGCCGGGTGGGGTCCAGGGGTTCCGGCGTCGGTACGGGCTCGCTTTCTGCTTCGTCCACTTCGCGCTGGATCTCCTCGAGCAGGGAGCCGGGTTTGGCCGGCTCTTCGCCTTCCTCGGGCCGCGCTCTTCTGATGGTCGTGTCGCCGCCGCCTAGAATCTCTTCTTCGCGGGTGACGCCGGGGAGGAAGTCGCCGGCCAGGCCGACCAGCAGATCGTTGCTGTCGAATACCAGGCTGACCCGCTCCTGCAGCCGCTGGCCGCCACCGGGCTTGATGCTGTACAGATAGTCCCAGCGATCTGGGTGGAAAGTATCGGTGATCAGTGGGCTGCCCATGACAAACCGGACTTGACGGCGGGTCATTCCCGGGCGCAACTGGTCTATCATGTCTTGCGTCACGACATTGCCCTGCTGAATGTCGATTTTGTAAACCCCGGGAATCGTGCAGCCGGCAAGAGCAAGCAGGCCCACGAGGGGTAGACTGGTCAGCATGAGCTTGGTGTTTTGCATTGCTGGGAGAGTTCCGCTATCTGCTGGGGCACTAATCCCTGATAATACCCGCATTGAAGGAGGCTGCGAAGCAGCAGCAAGAAAGCCGACCATGGTTGAAAATAACGAACTGCGTAAAGCCGGTCTGAAAGTTACCCTGCCGCGCGTCAAGATCCTGCAGATGCTTGACTCTGCCGGGCATCGCCACATGAGCGCGGAAGATGTCTACAAGGCGTTGATGGAGGCTGGGGAAGACGTGGGGCTGGCAACGGTCTATCGGGTGCTGACCCAGTTCGAGGCGGCTGGGTTGGTAGTGCGACATAACTTCGATGGCGGACATGCGGTGTTCGAGCTGGCCGACAGTGGCCATCACGACCACATGGTCTGTGTGGACTCCGGCGAGGTGATCGAGTTCTACGATCCGGATATCGAGAAATTGCAGAGGGAAATCGTCAAGCGGCACGGTTTCGATCTGGTCGACCACAATCTGGTGCTCTACGTGCGCAAGAAGTCCTGAGGTTCGGAGCGCACTTCGGCCCCTCGAGCAAAAAGGCGGCCCGTAGGTCGCCTTTTTGTTGCTTTGGTTGGCGGTGCCGCTCAGGCCTGGGCGCTGCCGATCATGCGCCGGGCGTGGGCCAGGGACTCCTTGGTCAGCTCGAGCCCGCCGAGCATGCGGGCGACTTCCTCGATGCGTGGGCCGCCATCCAGGTGGATGACCGCCGTGCGGGTGTCATCGACTCCGCGGGCCTTGTGCACGAAGAGGTGGCGATGGCCTTGGGCGGCGACCTGGGGCAGATGGGTGACGGTCAGCACCTGGCCGAGCTGGCCGAGCTGGCGCAGGAGTCGACCGACCGCTTCGGCGGTCGGTCCGCCGATGCCAACATCGACCTCGTCGAATACCAGGGTCGGGGTGCGTGATGTCTGGGCGGTGATCACCTGGATCGCCAGGCTGATGCGCGACAGCTCGCCGCCCGAGGCCACCTTGGCTAGGGGTTTCAGTGGCTGGCCGGGGTTAGCGCTGACCAGGAACTCGACCTGCTCGAGCCCTTGGGAATGAGGCTCGCTCGAGCCGGACGGATGCAGTTCGATGGCGAAGCGCCCGCCGGGCATGCCCAGGCACTGCATTTGCTGCTCCACTGCCGTGGCCAGGCGTTCACCGGCCTGCCGGCGGAGACCGCTGAGCTCCTCGGCCTTTTCCTGGTAACGCCGTGCGTAGGCCGTCAGCTCGCGGTCGAGGCGCTCGAGGGTTTCGTCGTCCGCATTCAGTCCGGCCTGTTCGTCCAGCAGTCGCTGCTGCAGGGGGATCAGTTCGCACGGCTGTACCCGGTGCTTGCGCGCCAGGCTGTAGATGGCATCGAGACGCTCCTCGACATTCTGTTGCCGCTGCGGATCGACATCGAAATGGTCGAGAAAGCGGTTCAGCTCGCCGACGGCTTCCTCGACCTGGATCTGCGCGCTGGCGAGCAGGCTGACCGCTTCGCCGAGCGGGCCGGGCAGCGCCTGCAGGCTAGTCAGGCGCTGTAGGCTGGCGGTCAGGGCGGAGAGCACGTTGCCGGCATCGTTTTCGCTGCACAGGTCGATGACCTGGCGGCAGTTGCCGAGCAGGTGCTCGGCGTTGGCCAGGACCTTCTGCTCCTGCTCCAGCTCTTCCAGTTCATGGTCGCCGAGGGCAAGACTCTCCAGTTCTTCCAACTGATAGCTGAGCAACTGCTGGCGGGCGCGCTGTTCGTCGCCGGCGCTGCACCGTCTTTCCAGCTCCTGGCGCGTCTGTCGCCAGCGCTGGGCGGCCAGTTGCACCTGGCGGGCCAGGTCGCTGGCGCCCGCGTATTCGTCGAGCAGGCGCCGCTGGGTGTCGTTTTTCAGCAGGGACTGGTGCTCGTGCTGGTTGTGGACGTCGATCAGCAGTTCGCCGAGCGCCCGGAGATCGCCCTGCGGGCAGGGCGAGCCGTTGATGTAGGCGCGCGAGCGGCCTTCGGCGGTGATCACTCGGCGCAGGATGCACGGGCCTTCGCGCTCCAGGTCGCGCTCGGCGAGCCAGGCCTGTGCTTCGGGGATCGTCGCCAGGTCGAAGCTGGCGAGGATGTCCGCCTTGTGCGCGCCCGGCCGTACGGCACCGCTGTCGGCCCGGTCGCCCAGCGCCAGGCCGAGGGCGTCGAGCATGATCGACTTGCCGGCACCGGTTTCGCCGGTGATAACGGTCATGCCCGCATCCAGCTCGAGGTCCAGATGTTCGACGATGGCGTAGTTGTGGATCGACAGGTGCAGCAGCATGACGAGGCTCCCATGATGCGGTATCTGTGTATTTATACAGTAGGCGGTTTTGCGTCGACAACTCGCTGGCATGTGAAATGGCGATGAGCTGCGCAGCTCCCCTTGAAGCAGGAGATTGCATCCCCATATAGGGCGGCAGAAACACGAGCCGCTCCCGTGGCCGTTTTTTGAAAGGAGAGATGCATGGCTGACGAACAGAACCTGGATAACCAGACTCCCGAGGTGTCTCCGGCCGACGAAGGTGCCGCTGCTGACGAGGACCTGGCCGCTCGCGTGCAGGTGCTGGAAGAGCAGTTGGCTGCCGCTCAGGATCAGTCACTGCGCGCCGCAGCGGAGTTGCAGAACGTGCGTCGGCGGGCCGAGCAGGATGTGGAGAAGGCGCACAAGTTCGCCCTCGAGCGTTTTGCCCAGGATCTGCTGGGGGTGGTCGACAGCCTCGAGCGCGGTATCGAACTGTCCGATCCGGCCGAGGAGTCGATCCGGCCGATGCGCGAAGGCATGGAGTTGACCCTGAAGATGTTCCATGACGTGCTCAAGCGCTACCAGCTCGAGCAGGTCGATCCCCACGGCGAGCCCTTCAATCCCGAGCACCATCAGGCGATGGCCATGGAGGAAAGCGCCAGTGCCGAGCCTGGCAGCGTGCTCAAGGTGTTCCAGAAGGGTTACCTGCTCAGCGGCCGTCTGCTGCGTCCGGCGATGGTCGTGGTCAGCAAGGCGCCGGCGCCCGCGAGCGACGCACAGGCTTGAAATGGGACGGCTCGTCCCCATCTGTAAGGGCATGCATTTATCGGCTTTCTCGCCTGGCCTTCCGGGGCACGGCGGCAGGCCAGTGGAAGGGTTAGCGCAGTGGCTTTCAGTGGCCTGCTGAATCAAAGTTTCGGAGAGTGAATATGGGCAAAATCATCGGTATCGACCTGGGCACTACCAACTCCTGCGTGTCCGTGCTGGAAAACGGCGTGGCCAAGGTCATCGAGAATGCGGAAGGTGCGCGCACCACCCCGTCGATCATCGCCTACAGCGGCGACGGCGAGATCCTGGTCGGCCAGAGCGCCAAGCGCCAGGCGGTGACCAACCCGCACAACACTCTGTACGCGGTGAAGCGCCTGATCGGCCGCCGTTTCGAAGAGGACGTGGTGCAGAAGGACATCAAGCTGGTCCCCTACAAAATCGTCAAGGCCGACAACGGCGACGCCTGGGTGGAAGTGAAGGGCCAGAAGATGGCGCCGCCGCAGATCAGCGCCGAAGTGCTGAAGAAGATGAAGAAGACTGCCGAAGACTACCTCGGCGAGCCGGTCACCGAAGCGGTGATCACCGTGCCGGCCTACTTCAACGACAGCCAGCGCCAGGCCACAAAGGATGCCGGCCGCATCGCCGGTCTGGACGTCAAGCGGATCATCAACGAGCCGACCGCCGCGGCGCTGGCCTATGGCATGGACAAGGCCAAGGGCGACCACACCATCATCGTCTACGACCTGGGCGGTGGCACCTTCGATGTGTCGGTGATCGAGATTGCCGAGGTCGATGGCGAGCACCAGTTCGAGGTGCTGGCCACCAACGGCGACACCTTCCTGGGTGGCGAGGACTTCGACATCCGCCTGATCGACTATCTCGTCGACGAGTTCAAGAAGGAGTCCGGCATCGACCTCAAGGGCGATCCGCTGGCCATGCAACGCCTGAAGGAATCCGCCGAAAAGGCTAAGATCGAGCTGTCCTCCAGTCAGCAGACCGATGTTAACCTGCCATACATCACTGCCGACGCGACCGGCCCCAAGCATCTCAACGTAAAGATTTCCCGTGCCAAGCTGGAGGCCTTGGTCGAGGAGTTGGTGCAGCGTACCATCGAGCCGTGCCGAATCGCTCTGAAGGATGCCGGCATCGACGTGGGCAAGATCGACGAGGTGATTCTGGTTGGCGGTCAGACCCGTATGCCGCTGGTGCAGCAGAAGGTCGCCGAGTTCTTCGGCAAGGAAGCGCGCAAGGATGTCAACCCGGACGAGGCCGTGGCCATGGGTGCTGCCATCCAGGGGGCCGTGTTGGCCGGCGACGTCAAGGACGTGCTGCTGCTCGACGTTTCCCCGCTGACCTTGGGCATCGAGACCCTGGGTGGTGTGATGACCGCACTGATCGAGAAGAACACCACCATTCCGACCAAGAAGTCGCAGGTGTTCTCCACCGCCGACGACAACCAGGGCGCGGTGACCATCCACGTGCTGCAGGGCGAGCGCAAGCAGGCCGCGCAGAACAAGTCGCTGGGCCGCTTCGACTTGGCTGACATCCCGCCGGCGCCGCGTGGTGTGCCGCAGATTGAGGTTACTTTCGACATCGACGCCAATGGCATCCTGCACGTGTCCGCCAAGGACAAGGCCACCGGCAAGCACCAGTCCATAGTAATCAAGGCCAACTCGGGCCTGTCCGAGGAAGAGATCCAGCAGATGGTGCGCGATGCCGAGGCCAACGCCGAGGAAGACCGCAAGTTCGAGGAGCTGGTCTCCGTGCGCAACCAGGGCGACCAGCTGGTGCACGCTACCCGCAAGATGATCTCCGAGGCTGGTGACAAGGTCAGCGCGGACGAGAAGGTCGCCATCGAGAAGGCAGTCACCGACCTGGAGGCCGCGCTCAAGAGCGACGACAAGACCCTCATCGAGTCCCAGGTGAATGCCCTGTCCCAGGCCACCGCGCCGCTGGCGCAGAAGATGTATGCCGAGCAGGCGGAGTCCGGCGACGCTGCCCAGGGTGGCGAGAAGGCCAAGGCCGCGGACGACGTGGTGGACGCGGAGTTCGAAGAGGTCAAGGACAGCAAGAACAACAAGTAAGCATCACGCTTGCTTCCGTCCCGGCCCATCGCCTGCGAAGGGCCTGAACCGCCGCGCGGGAGCTTGCTCCCGCGTCGGCGTGTCTGGGGCAGACGAATCTGGAGTTCATGAGGTTTATGGCAAAGCGTGACTATTACGAGGTGCTGGGGGTCGAGCGGGGAGCCGACGAGGCGGAGCTGAAGAAGGCCTACCGCCGTCTGGCCATGAAGTACCACCCCGATCGCAATCCCGAGGACAAGTCGGCCGAGGAGAGGTTCAAGGAGGCCAACGAGGCCTACGAGGTGCTCTCCGATGCCGGCAAGCGGACGGCCTACGACCAGTACGGCCATGCGGGAGTCGATCAGAGCATGGGTGGCGGCGCCGGTTTCGGTGCCGGTGGGGCCAACTTCTCTGACATCTTCGGCGATGTGTTCAGCGATTTCTTCGGTAGCGGACGCGGTGGTCCCCGTGGCGGGCCACAGCGCGGCAGCGATCTGCGCTATACCCTGGAGCTCAATCTGGAGGAGGCTGTTCGCGGCACGACGGTGACCATTCGTGTGCCGACCCTAGTGCATTGCAAGACCTGCGATGGCAGCGGCGCGAAGAGGGGCACCACGCCAGTCACCTGCACGACCTGTGGTGGCATCGGTCAGGTGCGCATGCAACAGGGTTTTTTCTCGGTGCAGCAGACCTGTCCGCGCTGCCACGGCAGCGGCAAGATGATTGCCGACCCCTGCCCTGACTGTCATGGCCAGGGGCGGGTCGAGGAGCACAAGACCCTGTCGGTGAAAGTGCCGGCTGGGGTCGATAGCGGCGATCGCATCCGTCTGGCCGGCGAGGGCGAGGCGGGTACCTTGGGCGGGCCGCCTGGCGACTTGTATGTGGTGGTCAGTGTCCGCGAGCACCCGATCTTCCAGCGTGACGGCAAACATCTGTACTGCGAGGTACCAATCAGCTTCGCCGACGCGGCGCTCGGCGGCGAGCTGGAGGTGCCTACCTTGGATGGCCGGGTCAAGTTGAAGATCCCGGAGGGCACCCAGACTGGCAAACTGTTCCGGTTGCGTGGCAAGGGCGTGGCGCCGGTGCGTGGCGGTGCGGCTGGTGACCTGATGTGCCGGGTGGTAGTGGAAACTCCGGTCAATCTGAGCAAGCGCCAGCGCGAGCTGCTCGAGGAGTTTCGCGGTAGCCTGCAGGGCAACAGCAGCCATTCGCCCAAGGCCAGTGGCTGGTTCGAGGGCATGAAGCGCTTTTTCGATGATTTGTAACCTATGGCTGCAGGCTGTGAGCGGCAGGCTCTTCAAGTAGCCGCTTCCTGCTTGCAGCCTTAGGTTTGTAGCTTGAGGTTGATGTTATGCGACGTATTGCTGTGATGGGCGCCGCCGGGCGCATGGGCAAGGCCCTGATCGAGGCGACGCAGCAGGCGTCGGGAGCTCGCCTGGCCGCGGCCGTCGGTCGGCCGGACAGTACCTTGGTGGGGGCTGATGCCGGTGAGCTGGCCGGTCTGGGACGGATCGGCGTGGCCTTGTCGGGTGATCTGGGAACGGTGGTGGACGAATTCGATGTGCTGATCGATTTCACCCATCCGACCGTGACCCTGAAGAATCTGGAAATCTGCCGCCAGGCCGGCAAGGCCATGGTGATCGGCACCACCGGCTTTTCGGTCGACGAGCGGCAACTGCTGAGCGAGGCGGCCCGGGAGATTCCGGTCGTTTTCGCCGCCAACTTCAGCGTCGGCGTCAACCTGTGCCTGAAGCTGCTGGATACCGCGGCGCGGGTGCTGGGCGATGAGGTCGACATCGAGATCATCGAGGCGCACCACCGGCACAAGGTCGACGCGCCGTCTGGAACGGCCTTGCGCATGGGGGAGGTGGTAGCAGGCGCCCTGGGGCGCGACTTGCGGAAAGTGGCGGTGTACGGCCGCGAAGGCCAGACCGGGGCTCGGGCCCGGGAGACCATCGGTTTCGCTACGGTGCGCGCCGGCGACGTGGTCGGCGATCACACCGTGCTGTTCGCCGCTGAAGGCGAGCGGGTCGAGATCACCCACAAAGCCTCCAGTCGCATGACCTTCGCCAAGGGGGCGGTGCGTGCCGCACTCTGGCTGGAGGAGCGCACTCCGGCGCTGTACGACATGCAGGATGTGCTCGCGCTGCGTTGAAAAGACTGAGTGGAATAGTGGGTTGCTGGACCGGAAAGGCCTTTTCCTGTAACCTAGGATTCCAATGTGTCTACTAAAAGCACGCAGACAATCTGAAAAAGAGCGGGATGATGTGTTTACACGTCATTCCGCTTTTTTACAATCTGCGTATGCCCTTTCAGGCTTGATTTACGGGAGGTCTTCTTGACTAAGCCAGCCATTCTCGCCCTTGCTGATGGCAGCATCTTTCGTGGCGAATCCATCGGCGCCGATGGACAGACCATCGGCGAGGTGGTGTTCAACACTGCCATGACCGGCTATCAGGAAATCCTTACCGATCCTTCATATGCCCAACAGATCGTCACCCTGACCTACCCACACATCGGCAACACCGGCACCACTCCGGAGGATGCCGAGTCCAGTCGCGTGTGGGCGGCCGGCCTGATCATCCGCGACCTGCCGCTGTTGGCCAGCAACTGGCGCAACAAGCAGTCATTGTCGGACTATCTCAAAGAAAACGGCTGCGTGGCCATCGCCGATATCGATACCCGCCGTCTGACGCGCCTCTTGCGCGAGAGGGGCTCACAGAACGGCTGCATCCTGGTGGGTGACGACGCCTCCGAGGAGAGGGCTCTGGACTTGGCACGAAGCTTCCCGGGCCTCAAGGGCATGGACCTGGCCAAGGTGGTCAGCTGCACCGAGCGCTACGAGTGGCGTTCCAGCATCTGGGAGCTGGCGACCGACAGCCATCCTGAAATCCCGGCCAGCAGGCTGCCCTATCACGTGGTAGCCTACGACTTCGGCGTCAAGCTGAACATCCTGCGCATGCTGGTGGCACGTGGTTGCCGTCTGACCGTGGTGCCGGCACAGACTCGGGCCAGCGAGGTGCTGGCGCTGAATCCCGATGGCGTGTTCCTCTCCAACGGTCCCGGCGATCCCGAGCCGTGCGACTATGCGATCCAGGCGATCAAGGACATCCTCGAGACCGAAATTCCGGTGTTCGGTATCTGCCTCGGCCACCAATTGCTGGCGCTGGCCTCCGGCGCCAGGACGGTGAAGATGGGCCATGGCCATCACGGTGCCAACCACCCGGTGCAGGACCTCGATACCGGCGCGGTGATGATCACCAGCCAGAACCACGGTTTCGCGGCGGACGAATCGAGCCTGCCGGCTAACCTGCGCGCCACCCACAAATCGCTGTTCGACGGCACGCTGCAAGGCATCGAGCGCACCGACAAGGTCGCCTTCAGCTTCCAGGGCCACCCGGAAGCCAGCCCTGGCCCGCACGACGTGGCCCCGCTGTTCGATCGCTTCATCGCCGAAATGGCCAAGCGTCGCTGAGCCCGCCGACAGATCAACGGATTCGTGTGAGAGACCATGCCAAAACGTACAGACATTAAAAGCATCCTGATCCTCGGCGCCGGCCCCATCGTCATCGGCCAGGCGTGCGAGTTCGACTACTCCGGCGCCCAGGCGTGCAAGGCGCTGAAGGAGGAAGGCTTCCGCGTCATCCTGGTGAACTCCAACCCGGCCACCATCATGACCGACCCGGCCATGGCCGATGCCACCTACATCGAGCCGATCAAGTGGCAGACCGTGGCCAAGATCATCGAGAAGGAGCGCCCCGACGCCCTGCTGCCGACCATGGGCGGCCAGACCGCGCTGAACTGCGCCTTGGATCTGGAAAAGCACGGCGTGCTGGAGAAGTTCGGCGTCGAGATGATCGGTGCCAACGCCGATACCATCGACAAGGCCGAAGACCGCTCGCGCTTCGACAAGGCCATGCGCGACATCGGCTTGGCCTGCCCGCGCTCCGGCATCGCCCACAACATGGACGAAGCCTACGGCGTGCTGGACAAGGTCGGCTTTCCCTGCATCATCCGCCCCAGTTTCACCATGGGCGGCACCGGTGGCGGCATTGCCTACAACCGTGAAGAGTTCGAGGAAATCTGCACCCGCGGTCTGGACCTGTCGCCGACCAGCGAACTCCTGATCGACGAATCGCTGATCGGTTGGAAGGAATACGAGATGGAGGTGGTCCGTGACAAGAAGGACAACTGCATCATCGTCTGCGCCATCGAGAACTTCGACCCGATGGGCGTGCACACCGGCGACTCGATCACTGTGGCGCCGGCACAGACCCTGACCGACAAGGAATACCAGATCATGCGCAACGCATCGCTTGCGGTGCTGCGCGAGATTGGCGTGGAAACTGGCGGCTCCAACGTCCAGTTCGGCATCAACCCGGTCGACGGCCGCATGGTGGTGATCGAGATGAACCCGCGCGTGTCGCGCTCCTCGGCACTGGCTTCCAAGGCCACCGGCTTCCCGATCGCCAAGATCGCCGCCAAGCTGGCGGTGGGCTACACCCTCGACGAACTGTCCAACGACATCACCGGCGGCCGCACCCCGGCTTCCTTCGAGCCGGCCATCGACTACGTGGTCACCAAGGTGCCGCGCTTCGCCTTCGAGAAGTTTCCCAAGGCCGATGCCCGCCTGACCACACAGATGAAATCCGTGGGCGAAGTGATGGCTATCGGTCGCACCTTCCAGGAGTCGGTGCAGAAGGCCCTGCGTGGTCTGGAGGTGGGAGTTAGCGGTTTCGATCCCAAGCTGGATTTGGGCAATCCGGAAGCCGAGAGCATCCTCAAGCGCGAGTTGACCGTGCCGGGCGCCGAGCGCATCTGGTACGTGGCCGACGCCTTTCGTGCCGGCAAGAGTGTCGAGGGTGTGTTCGCTCTGACCAAGATCGACCCTTGGTTCCTGGTGCAGATTGAGGATCTGATCAAGGAAGAGGAGCGAGTCAAGACTCGCGGCCTGTCCAGCATCGACCGCGACCTGATGTGGAAACTCAAGCGCAAGGGCTTCTCCGACGCACGCCTGGCCAAGCTGCTCGGCGTTACCGAGAAGAACCTGCGCAGCCATCGGCAGAAGCTGAAGGTGCAGCCGGTATACAAGCGTGTCGATACCTGCGCCGCCGAGTTCGCCACTGATACCGCCTACATGTACTCGACCTACGAGGAAGAATGCGAGGCCAACCCGTCATCTCGCGACAAGATCATGGTCATCGGCGGCGGCCCCAACCGCATCGGCCAAGGCATCGAGTTCGACTACTGCTGTGTGCATGCCGCACTGGCCATGCGCGAAGATGGCTATGAGACCATCATGGTCAACTGCAATCCGGAAACCGTCTCCACTGACTACGACACCTCCGATCGCCTGTATTTCGAGCCGGTGACCCTGGAGGACGTACTGGAAATCGTCCGCGTCGAGCAGCCCAAGGGCGTGATCGTCCAGTATGGCGGCCAGACGCCGCTGAAGATCTGCCGCGCCTTGGAAGAGGCTGGCGTACCGATCATCGGCACCAGCCCGGATGCCATCGACCGTGCCGAAGACCGCGAGCGCTTCCAGCACATGGTCGAGCGGCTGAACCTGCGCCAGCCGCCGAACGCCACGGCGCGCAGCGAGGAGGAGGCCATCGCCGCCTCCAAGCGGATTGGCTATCCGCTGGTGGTGCGTCCGTCCTACGTGCTTGGCGGTCGGGCGATGGAGATTGTCTACGAGGAAGACGAGCTCAAGCGCTACATGCGCGAAGCGGTACAGGTGTCCAACGACAGCCCGGTACTGCTGGATCACTTCCTCAACTGCGCCATCGAGGTTGACGTGGATGCTGTGTGCGATGGCCAGGATGTGGTGATCGGCGCGATCATGCAGCATATCGAGCAGGCCGGCGTGCACTCCGGCGACTCGGCCTGTTCGCTGCCCCCCTACTCGTTGTCCAGGCACATCCAGGACGAAATTCGCGTCCAGGTCGGGAAAATGGCCTTGGAGCTCGGTGTGGTCGGTCTGATGAACGTGCAGATGGCCGTGCAGGGCGAGGACATCTACGTGCTGGAGGTGAACCCGCGTGCTTCGCGCACCGTGCCGTTCGTCTCCAAGTGCATCGGCCAGTCCCTGGCCAAGGTTGCGGCGCGCCTGATGGCCGGCAAGACCCTCGCGGAAGTCGGCTTCACCCAGGAAATCATTCCTCCGTACTTCAGCGTGAAGGAGGCGGTGTTTCCGTTCGCCAAGTTCCCCGGCGTCGACCCGATACTCGGCCCGGAAATGAAGTCCACCGGTGAGGTAATGGGCGTCGGCGACAGCTTCGCCGAGGCCTTCGCCAAGGCCCAGTTGGGGGCCAGCGAGACGCTACCGACCGGCGGCTGCGCCTTCATCAGTGTGCGTGAGGATGACAAACCGTTTGTTACCGACGTAGCGCGCAATCTGGTCGCTCTCGGCTTTGAAGTGGTGGCCACTGCCGGTACCGCCCGAATGATCGAGGCAGCAGGCCTGCCGGTTCGCCGGGTGAACAAGGTGACCGAGGGGCGTCCTCATGTGGTCGACATGATCAAGAACGACGAGGTCACCCTGATCATCAATACCACCGAGGGGCGTCAGTCGATCGCCGACTCCTTCTCGATCCGTCGCAACGCCCTGCAGCACAAGATCTGCATTACCACCACCATCGCCGGTGGTCAGGCGATCTGTGAGGCTCTCAAGTTCGGTCCCGAGAAGACCGTGCGCCGTCTGCAGGATCTCCATGCAGGAATCAACGCATGACCAAATTTCCGATGACTGTCCAGGGCGCGCGTGCTCTGGAGGAAGAGCTCAAGCAACTGAAGACCGAACTGCGTCCGCAGATCACCCAGGCGATCGCCGAGGCGCGCGAGTTAGGCGATCTTAAGGAGAACGCCGAATACCATGCCGCTCGCGAGCAGCAGGGTATGGTCGAGGCGCGGATTCGCGATATCGAGGGCCGTCTGCAGAACGCGCAGATCATCGACGTGACGGCCATTCCCCACACCGGGAAGGTGATCTTCGGCGTCACTGTGGAAATCGCCAACGTCGAGACCGATGAAACCGTGGTCTACCAGATCGTCGGCGACGACGAGGCCGACATCAAGCAGGGCAAGCTGTCGGTCAGCTCGCCCATCGCCCGTGCCCTGGTGGGCAAGGAGGAGGGGGATGTGGTGGTGGTGAAGACCCCGAGCGGTATCGTCGAGTACGAGATCATCGAAGTTCGCCATATCTAAGTGGCCGCCGAAAGCAATGGGTTGGCCCGGCCTTTCGAGTGGCTCTCCTTGTTGGCGCTGCCCCGTGCGGTGTTGGAGCCGGGTGGTCCGCCCCTCGTCTGCGGCGTGAGGCCAGCGTGACGGGCGGGGCGGGGGGGCAGCTTCTGGCAGGCCTGCAGCGGCTTGCCAGTTACAATCAAGCCTGCAGGAAGCGGCTGATGTTCGAGAGGTTCTTGTTCGGCTTGGGGTTCTTGCGGTAGAGCAGGGCGACCTTGCCGATCACCTGCGCCAGTTCGCTTCCGGATGCCTCGCAGAGTTCGGTGATCACCGCTTGGCGATCGTCCCGCTCGGCGAGGTTGATCTTTATCTTGATCAGTTCATGGTCGTTCAGGGCCCGTCCCAGTTCGGCCAGGACGCCTTCGGTCACGCCATTCTCGGCCACGATCAATACAGGCTTCAGGTGATGGCCGATGGATTTGAAATGTTTCTTCTGCTCCTGAGTGAGCGCCATAATCTGACCCCTGCGTCCGATCTTGTTGAAAAGCGGCCTAGTCTACCCGAGCGACTCGGGGCCGCCCAGCCAAACGCGAGGTATCTGTGGCCCGATCCAAGACTAGTCATCGTTGGTTGAAAGAGCATTTCGATGACCCCTACGTGAAGATGGCGCAAAAGGACGGTTACCGCTCACGCGCCAGCTACAAATTGCTGGAGATTCAAGAGAAAGATCGCATCCTGCGGCCGGGCATGACCGTAGTCGACCTGGGCGCTGCTCCGGGCGGCTGGTCGCAGGTGACCAGTCGGCTGATTGGTGATCGCGGCTGCCTAATCGCCTCGGATATCCTGCCAATGGACGGCATTCCGGACGTAACCTTCGTTCAGGGGGATTTCACCGACGATGCGGTGTTCGCCCAGATCCTCGAGGCGATCGGCGAGCAGTCGGTCGACCTTGTGATTTCCGACATGGCACCCAATATGAGTGGAGTCAAGGCGTCCGACCAGCCGCGGGCCATGTATCTTTGCGAGCTGGCGCTGGATCTGGCCGGGCGGGTTCTGCGGCCGGGAGGCGATTTCCTGATCAAGATCTTCCAGGGCGAAGGTTTCGACCAGTATCTCCGGCAAGTGCGCGATGGTTTCGACAAGGTGCAGATGCGCAAGCCTCTCTCTTCTCGCGACCGTTCCCGCGAGCAATATCTGCTCGCGCGCGGCTTCCGTGGAGCCTAGACTGCTGGTGGGCTACAAGCGTGCTCGAAGGGCTGCACACAAAGGGTTACAGAAGAGAGGCCTGCCGGGGGGCGGGGGTTGTGTATATAAGTTAGGCGGGTAGCTGTACCGGCCGTCATGCAGGGACTGGCTCCGTCCCAGAGGGTAGTTAATTGAACGATATGGCAAAGAACCTGATTCTGTGGTTGATCATCGCGGCCGTTCTGGTGACCGTGATGAACAACTTTACCAATCCGAGCGAGCCGCAGACGCTGAATTATTCGGACTTCATCCAGCAGGTCAAGGACGGCAGGGTCGAGCGGGTCACCGTGGATGGCTATATCATCACCGGCCAGCGGATAGACGGCGACAGCTTCAAGACGGTCCGTCCGGCGATCCAGGATGGCGGTCTGATCGGCGATCTGATCGACAACAATGTCCAGATCGAGGGCAAGCAGCCCGAGCAGCAGAGCATCTGGTCGCAGTTGCTGGTGGCTAGCTTCCCGATCCTGGTGATCATCGCCGTATTCATGTTCTTCATGCGCCAGATGCAGGGCGGTGCCGGTGGCAAGGGCGGGCCGATGAGCTTCGGCAAGAGCAAGGCGCGCCTGCTCTCGGAGGATCAGGTCAAGACCACCTTTGCCGATGTCGCCGGCTGTGACGAGGCCAAGGATGAGGTCAGCGAACTGGTCGAGTTCCTTCGTGATCCGGGCAAATTTCAGCGCCTTGGCGGGCGCATTCCCCGCGGCGTGCTGATGGTCGGCCCGCCCGGCACCGGCAAGACGCTGCTGGCCAAGGCGATCGCCGGCGAGGCAAAGGTTCCGTTCTTTACCATCTCCGGTTCCGATTTCGTTGAAATGTTTGTCGGTGTCGGTGCCTCGCGTGTTCGGGACATGTTCGATCAGGCCAAGAAGCACGCGCCCTGCATCATCTTCATCGACGAGATCGATGCCGTTGGTCGTCATCGTGGTGCCGGACTCGGTGGTGGTCATGACGAGCGGGAGCAGACTCTCAATCAGTTGCTGGTGGAGATGGACGGCTTCGAGATGAACGACGGCATCATCGTCATCGCCGCAACCAACCGTCCCGATGTGCTTGATCCTGCGCTGCTGCGTCCGGGTCGCTTCGACCGCCAGGTGGTGGTCGGTCTGCCAGATATCCGCGGCCGCGAGCAGATCCTGAAGGTGCACATGCGCAAGGTTCCAATGAGCGAGGATGTCAATCCGGCGGTCATCGCCCGTGGTACTCCCGGCTTTTCCGGTGCCGACCTGGCCAACCTGGTGAACGAGGCCTCGCTGTTCGCTGCGCGCGCCAACAAGCGTACCGTCGAGATGCGCGAATTCGAGCTGGCCAAGGACAAGATCATGATGGGCGCCGAGCGCAAGACCATGGTCATGTCCGAGAAAGAAAAGCTCAACACGGCATACCATGAGGCCGGACACGCAATCGTCGGCCGGCTGGTGCCCGAGCATGATCCGGTCTACAAGGTATCGATCATTCCACGTGGACGCGCCTTGGGCGTGACCATGTTCCTGCCGGAGGAGGACCGCTACAGCTTGTCCAAGCGGGCACTGGTCAGTCAGATCTGCTCGCTGTTCGGCGGGCGCATCGCCGAGGAAATGACCTTGGGTTTCGAGGGGGTTACCACAGGCGCGTCCAATGACATCATGCGTACCACTCAGATAGCACGGAACATGGTGACCAAGTGGGGGCTTTCGGAAAAGCTGGGTCCGTTGATGTATGCGGAAGAGGAGGGAGAAGTGTTTCTCGGTCGTACTGCTGCGGCCCAGCACTCTAACGTTTCAGCCGAAACTGCCAGGCTGATCGATCAGGAAGTACGCAATATCATCGACCAGTGTTATGGCACAGCCACGCAGTTACTGAGAGATAACCGCGACAAGCTGGATAAGATGGCGGAGGCATTGATGAAGTACGAAACCATCGATGCCGATCAGATTGAAGACATTATGGCGGGGCGCACCGTTCGCGAGCCGAAGGACTGGCAGGGTGGTTCCGGTTCATCTGGAACATCGGCATCCCAGGGGGCTGATCGACCCGGAACCCCGATCGGGGGGCCTGCTGGGGAACATTAAGGCTTGAAAATGACCTTGCCGCCTTCGCCCCGGTTGCCTTGCGGCAACCGGATTCTTGATTTATCGCGTTCCCATGTAATGGGCATTCTCAATGTAACGCCGGACTCGTTTTCCGACGGGGGGCGCTTCAATGGGCTCGAAGCTGCACTGAACCATGCGCGAAGCATGGTTGCTGCCGGAGCCACGCTGATCGATATCGGGGGCGAATCGACCCGTCCCGGTGCTCGCATGGTGGCGGCGGACGAGGAGCTGGAGCGTGTCGCGCCCGTCGTCGAAGCCATTGCGGCCGAGCTGGACGTAGTCATTTCAGTGGACACCTCGACTCCGGCGGTGATGCGCGAGACGGCCCGGCTGGGAGCCGGCCTGATCAATGACGTCCGCTCGCTGCAGCGGGAGGGCGCTCTGGAGGCGGCGGCGGAGAGTCGGCTGCCTGTCTGTCTGATGCATATGCTGGGAGAGCCGGGCACCATGCAGCAGAATCCCCGCTATGGAGATCTGCTGGGCGAGGTGCGCGGCTTTCTGCTTGGGCGCATGCAGGCGTGCGCTGCGGTAGGGATTCCGGCCGAGCGTCTGCTTCTGGATCCAGGCTTTGGTTTTGCCAAAACGCTGCAGCACAATCTGCTGTTGTTCAGGCACATGGAAATGCTGCACGAGCTTGGTCGTCCGCTGCTGGTCGGCGCCTCCCGAAAGAGCATGATCGGTCAGGTATTGGGGTGCGAGGTCGGCCAGCGCCTGAATGGCAGTCTGGCCCTGGCGGCATTGGCCGTGGCCAAAGGCGCGCATATCGTGCGTGTGCACGACGTGGCGGAAACGGTCGAGGTGGTACGAATGATCGATGCCGTGGAGACGGCGGAATGGGGGAGGGGAAGTTGAGTAAAAAATATTTCGGCACCGACGGCATTCGTGGGCGGGTAGGTGAGTACCCCATCACGCCGGACTTCATGCTCAAGCTGGGCTGGGCCGCTGGCAAGGCTTTTCGTCGCCAGGGTGTATGTCGCGTGCTGATTGGCAAGGATACCCGCATATCTGGCTACATGTTCGAGTCGGTACTGGAGGCGGGGCTCTCCGCCGCCGGTGCCGATGTGTTGCTGCTCGGGCCGATGCCAACGCCGGCCATCGCCTATCTGACGCGTACCTTCCATGCCGAGGCTGGCATCGTCATCAGTGCCTCGCACAACCCGCATTATGACAATGGCATCAAGTTTTTTTCCGGGCAGGGAACCAAGCTGCCGGACGAGCTTGAGCTGAATATCGAGGAATTGATCGATACGCAGATGACGGTGGTCGATTCGGCCCAGTTGGGCAAGGTCTCACGCATCAACGATGCGGCCGGGCGCTATATCGAGTTCTGCAAGAGCAGTGTGCCAACCGGCACCAGTTTTGCCGGCCTCAAGCTGGTCGTGGACTGCGCCCATGGCGCGACCTACAAGGTTGCGCCCAGCGTGTTCCGCGAGTTGGGCGCTGAGGTGGCGATTCTGGCGGCACAGCCCAACGGGTTGAACATTAACGACCGCTGTGGTTCGACGGATATCGTCGCGTTGCAGGCCGAAGTGCTCATACAGCGGGCCGATCTTGGTATCGCCTTCGATGGCGATGGTGACCGCGTGCTGATGGTCGATCACACTGGATCCGTGGTCGACGGCGATGAGCTGCTCTTTCTCATCGCGCGCGATATGCAGGAGCATGGCAGGCTGCAGGGGGGCGTCGTCGGCACCTTGATGAGCAACCTTGGGCTGGAGTTGGCCCTGCAGGACATAGGGATCCCGTTCGAGCGGGCGAAGGTCGGTGACCGCTATGTCATGGCCGAGCTGTTGGCCCGCAATTGGCAGCTGGGCGGTGAGAGCTCCGGGCATATTGTCTGCTGCCATCATGCGACAACTGGAGACGGCATCATCGCGGCGCTGCAGGTACTGATGGCCTTGAAGCATCGCGGACAGAGGCTCGCAGAGGCGCGCCAAGGGATGCGCAAGTTTCCGCAAGTGCTGGTCAATGTGCGCTACGCGGGCGACAAGGATCCTGTGAGGCATCCGGCGGTGCAGGAGGCCTGCGAGCGCGTGACCGAGCTGATGGCGGGGCGCGGTCGAGTGCTGTTGCGCAAATCGGGCACCGAACCCTTGGTGCGGGTGATGGTCGAAGGCGACGATGAAAGCCAGGTGCGAGTCCATGCGGATCACTTGGCAAAGATTGTTGCGGATGTATGTGCTTGATTCACTTGCTAGTTCATTCTGGTTTGTATAGTATCTGCGCCCACTTTGATTGATGAGGTGATGCATGCATGTGTCACCCTTGGTTGCCGGTAACTGAAAAATACACGGTACCCGCGCCGGCGTTGCAGAGTTGACCGAAGGTTTGTGTCAACAGGCTCTCCGAGTGATGTTGAGGTATTGGTTTTTCCTGTCTGTCTGCATGTCGAGCAGGTCGTGGGCGCTGGTTGGGCGCTCCGAGTGGCGCCAGTTTCTGGGTGAAAGCGATGGGGTGGTCTGTCGCAAGTTCGCAGCTGCTCAGGCCTGTGGTTTGACTCCGGTTCTCTATGTTGGCGAGACACTGGATTAGCGCGTGGCGGGGGAGGCTCTTGCTGTTGTGGCTTGGGGGTTGGGGTTGGCGCATTCGCGAGCGGTTGTTGCCTATGAGCCCGTGTGGGTGTTGGTGCCGGCCTGACGGTTTCGTCTGGGCGGGCTCAGGAGGCTCGTGCTGCGTTCGTTCGCAGATCGCGGCGGCTAATGCGAGGGTCGGGCAGGGTTTGCGAATTCTGTATGGTGACAGCGTCAAGTCGGCAAATGCGGCTGTGTTGTTTGGTATGCCGGATATCGATGGGGGGCTAGTTGGTGGGGCCTCCCTCAATGCGGATGAATTCGGCGCGATCTGTCGTGCTACAGGTAACTGAAAATGCTGGAAACAGAAACGATCGTTATCGTCTTTCACCTGTTGGCGGCGCTGAGCGTGGTTGTGCTGGTTCTGGTTCAGCGGGGCAGGGGGGCAGAGGCAGGCGCTTCTTTTGGTTCTGGTGCGTCGGCTACTGTTTTCGGTAGCCAAGGTTCCTCTACCTTTTTGAGTCGCGTTACTGCTATACTCGCCACCGCTTTTTTCCTGACTAGCCTTGGGCTGGGCTTTCTGGCCAAGGAAAAGGCTGGCTCATTGAGTCAAGCTGGCCTGCCGGATCCGGCAGTGCTGGAGGTTCAGCAGAAGAGGCCGGCAGCTGAGGATGTGCCAGTGCTTGAGGAGCAAAAGCCTGCCGATGATGCTGTCGATGTGCCGCGAGCTCCCGAGCAGAAGTAAAGGTTTTTGCCGAGGTGGTGGAATTGGTAGACACGCTACCTTGAGGTGGTAGTGGCCATAGGCTGTAGGGGTTCGAGTCCCCTCCTCGGTACCAAATCAAGAAGCCCGCTCTGATCAGCGGGCTTTCTTGTCGGCGGAAGTCAGGTTGACCGGAACTTAGGTTCAGACGTATACTTTCGCTCCAGGTTTTGACGCGGGGTGGAGCAGTCTGGTAGCTCGTCGGGCTCATAACCCGAAGGTCGTTGGTTCAAATCCAGCCCCCGCAACCAGTTGTCGCAGAAGCCCCTTCTCAAGGGGCTTTTTGCTAGGTAGAGGCAAGTGCCGGTAAGCGGCGCACATGGCGAAGATGATGAAGGGAATGGGCGTTTCGCCCATTTTTTATTTGCACAGCATGCGCGAGGGGTTCAAGTGTCGAGCAAGCTAGAACAGTTGCAGGCCTTGTTGGCCCCGGTGGTCGAGGCGCTCGGCTATGAATGTTGGGGCATCGAGTTCCTGTCACAGGGGCGCCACTCGCTGCTGCGGGTCTATATCGATCATGCCAACGGCATCCTCATCGACGATTGCGAAAAGGTGAGTCGCCAGATCAGCGGTGTACTCGATGTGGAGGATCCGATCAGCAATGAGTACACCCTCGAGGTTTCTTCTCCTGGGATGGATCGGCCGCTGTTTACCCTTGACCAGTTCGCCCGCAATGCCGGCGAGCAGGTGAGGATCAGGCTGCGCTCCCCCTTTGAGGGGCGGCGCAACTTCCAGGGGCTCCTGCGTGGCGTCGAGGATCAGGATGTAGTGGTGTTGGTGGACGACCACGAGTTCCTTTTGCCGATCGATCTGGTCGATAAAGCCAATATCATTCCCCGTTTTGACTAAGACGCGGATCCCGCGGGTCCCAATGGATTGCGAAAGGCGAGCGTACGATGAGCAAAGAAGTACTGCTGGTAGTTGAGTCGGTGTCCAACGAAAAGGGCGTTCCGGCTGGTGTGATTTTCGAAGCCCTGGAGCTGGCGCTGGCCACTGCCACTAAGAAGCGCTACGAGGGCGAAGTCGATCTGCGCGTGCAGATCAATCGCCAGAGCGGTGCGTACGACACCTTCCGCCGCTGGACCGTCGTTGAGGATGATCTGCTGGAAAACCCGGCCGCCGAGCTGACGCTCGAGGAGGCTCAGGAGCGCAAGCTCGATGCCGCGCTGGGTGATGTGCTTGAAGAAAAGATCGAATCCATCGAGTTCGGCCGTATCGCTGCGCAGATCGCCAAGCAGGTGATTGTGCAGAAGGTGCGGGAGGCCGAGCGCGCCCAAGTGGTGGATGCCTATCGCGAACATGTGGGCGAGATCATTTCTGGTAGCGTGAAGAAGGTGACCCGTGACAATGTCATCGTCGATCTCGGCAACAACGCCGAAGCGCTGCTAGCGAGAGAAGATATCATTCCGCGCGAGACCTTTCGTGTCGGTGCGCGGGTGCGCGCCCTGCTGAAGGAGATTCGCCCGGAGAACCGCGGCCCGCAGCTGATCTTGTCGCGCACCGCGCCGGGCATGCTGATCGAGCTGTTCCGCATCGAAGTTCCGGAAATCGCCGAGGGGCTGATCGAGGTGAGGGCTGCCTCCCGCGATCCGGGGTCGCGCGCCAAGATCGCCGTGCGCTCCAAGGACAAGCGCATCGACCCCCAGGGGGCCTGCATCGGCATGCGCGGTTCGCGTGTGCAGGCCGTTTCCGGCGAGCTGGGTGGCGAGCGTGTCGACATCGTGCTGTGGGACGACAACCCAGCCCAGTTCGTAATTAATGCCATGGCTCCGGCTGAAGTGGCGGCGATCATCGTCGATGAAGATGCCCATGCGATGGATGTCGCCGTGGCCGACGACAACTTGGCCCAGGCCATTGGTCGCGGCGGGCAGAACGTACGATTGGCCAGCCAGATGACCGGCTGGACCCTGAACGTGATGACCGAGGCCGACATCCAGGCCAAGCAACAGGCCGAGACCGGCGACATTCTGCGCTCCTTCGTCAAGGAGCTAGAGGTCGACGAAGAGCTGGCCCAGGTACTGGTGGAGGAAGGTTTCACCGGCCTAGAAGAGATTGCCTATTTACCCATGGAGGAGATGCTCGCCATTGATGGCTTCGATGAGGAAATCGTCAACGAATTGCGCGCACGCGCCAAGGACCGCTTGCTGACCAAGGCCATTGCGACTGAAGAAAAGCTGGCGGAAGCCCATCCGGCCGAAGACCTGCTCTCGCTCGAGGGCATGGAAAAGGAGCTGGCGGTTGAGCTGGCGATGCGCGGGGTGATTACTCGCGAAGACCTGGCCGAGCAGTCGATCGACGACCTGCTCGACATCGACGGCATGGATGAAGAGCGTGCCGGCAAGTTGATCATGGCCGCCCGAGCCCACTGGTTCGAGTAAGCATTAGCGGCCTGAGGAGAGAGATGCATGACGCAAGTCACGGTGAAAGAACTGGCCTTGGTGGTCGATACACCGGTCGAGCGCCTGCTGCAGCAGATGCGTGAGGCAGGCCTGTCGCATACCAGCGCCGAGCAGGTAGTGACCGATAATGAAAAGCAGGCCCTGTTGGCTCACCTCAAGAGCAGCCACGGAGTGAAGCTGGAGGAGCCGCGAAAGATCACCTTGCAACGCAAGACCACGACCACCTTGAGGGTCGCCGGCAGCAAGACCATCAGCGTCGAGGTGCGTAAGAAGAAGACGTATGTCAAGCGCAGCCCGGACGAGCTCGAGGCCGAGAAGCAGCGCGAACTGGAAGAGCAGCGGGTCGCCGAGGAAGCCGCCGCGCGCCAGAGGGCAGAGGAGGAGGCCAAGCGCCGCGCCGCCGAGCAGGAGGCGCAGCGCCAAGCCGAGCAGGCAGCTGCCGCGGCTGTGCTGGAGCGGGAGCCTGCACGGAGCGGAGCGGCCGAGCCCGTACCCGCGCCTGCGCCGGCTGCTGCCGAAGAGCGCAAGCGGGAAGAGCCGCGCCGTGTTGAGAAGGAGAAGGTGCGTAACGTCGACGATGAGCGTCGTGAGCGTAAGAATGCCCAGCATCGCCCCTCGATCAAGGACAAGGCGCCAGTTGCCCGTGCTGCGGTGCGCAATGTTGATGAAGAGGGCGACGGTTTCGGTCGCCGTGGTGGCCGTGGTGGCAAGTCCAAGCTGAAAAAGCGCAACCAGCATGGCTTCCAGAGCCCGACCGGTCCTGTCGTTCGCGAGGTGACCATCAGTGAAACCATCACGGTCGCCGAACTGGCCCAGCAGATGTCGGTTAAGGCGGCCGAGGTCATCAAGTTCATGTTCAAAATGGGCACTCCGGTGACCATCAACCAGGTGCTCGACCAGGGAACCGCGCAGCTGGTGGCTGAGGAGTTGGGCCACAAGGTCAAGCTCGTCAGCGAGAATGCCTTGGAAGAACAGTTGGCCGAATCCCTCAAATTCGAGGGCAAAGCCGAGTCGCGCGCGCCAGTGGTCACAGTCATGGGGCATGTCGACCACGGGAAGACCTCGTTGCTCGACTACATCCGCCGCACCAAGGTGGCGACCGGCGAGGCAGGTGGCATCACCCAGCATATCGGTGCCTATCACGTGGAGACCGATCGCGGCATGGTCACCTTCCTCGACACTCCCGGCCACGCCGCGTTTACCGCGATGCGTGCCCGTGGTGCCAAGGCCACCGACATTGTCATTTTGGTGGTGGCAGCCGATGACGGCGTGATGCCGCAGACCGAGGAGGCCATCCAGCACGCCAAGGCGGCCGGCGTGCCGATTGTTGTGGCGGTGAACAAGATCGACAAGCCGGAGGCCGATCTGGACCGGATCAAGAACGATCTGGCTGCGCGCCATGTGATTCCAGAAGAGTGGGGTGGCGATACCCAGTTCGTCCCCGTCTCGGCCAAGGTCGGTACCGGTATCGATGCTCTACTGGAAGCCGTGTTGCTGCAGGCCGAAGTGCTCGAACTGAAAGCCACGCCGTCGGCCCCAGGCCGTGGCGTGGTGGTCGAGTCGCGCCTGGACAAGGGGCGCGGTCCGGTGGCGACAGTGTTGGTGCAGGACGGTACCCTGCATCAGGGCGACATGGTGCTGGTCGGCGTCAACTATGGCCGAGTACGAGCCATGCTCGACGAGAATGGTCTACCGATCAAGGAGGCTGGCCCCTCGATTCCGGTCGAGATCCTCGGCCTGGACGGTACGCCGGATGCCGGCGATGAGCTGACCGTGATCGGCGACGAGAAGAAGGCGCGCGAAGTGGCCCTATTCCGGCAGGGCAAGTTCCGCGAGGTCAAGCTGGCCCGCGCGCATGCCGGCAAGCTGGAAAACATCTTCGAAACCATGGGCCAGGACGAGAAGAAGACTCTGAACCTCGTCCTCAAGACCGATGTGCGCGGCTCGTTGGAAGCCCTGCAGGGTGCTCTGGGCGATCTGGGCAACGAGGAAGTGCAGGTGCGCGTGGTCGGCGGTGGCGTCGGTGGCATCACCGAGAGCGATGCCAACCTGGCTCTGGCTTCCAATGCCGTGCTGTTCGGCTTCAACGTGCGTGCCGACGCCGGCGCGCGCAAGATTGTCGAGCAGGAAGGCCTGGACCTGCGCTACTACAACGTCATCTACGACATCATCGAGGATGTCAAGAAGGCGCTGTCGGGCATGCTGGGCAGCGAAGTGCGGGAGAACATTCTGGGCATCGCCGAGGTGCGTGACGTGTTCCGCTCGCCGAAGTTTGGCGCCATCGCCGGCTGCATGGTGGTCGAGGGTAACGTCCATCGCAACCGTCCGATCCGCGTGCTACGCGACGATGTAGTGATCTTCGAAGGCGAACTGGAGTCCCTGCGCCGCTTTAAGGACGACGTGTCCGAAGTGCGGGCCGGCATGGAGTGTGGTATCGGCGTGAAGAGCTACAACGACGTCAAGGTCGGCGACAAGATCGAAGTGTACGAGAAGGTCCAGGTGGCGCGCTCGCTCTGATGCGCGCGCAAGCACGAAGCTGGAAGCGCGAAGCTGGAGGCTGGAAGGCTTTCGGTCTTCGGCTTCCAGTTTTTTGGCTTATGAGAGGCGAGATATGGCCAAAGACTACAGTCGCACCCAGCGCATTGGCGATCAGATGCAGCGTGAACTGTCTCTGCTGATCCAGCGTGAAATCAAGGACCCGCGCCTCGGCATGGTCACCATTACCGCTGTCGAGGTCGCTCGCGATCTGTCCCATGCCAAGGTGTTCATCACCGTCATGGGCAAGGAAGACAGCGGCGAGGAGGTCAACCGGAACCTGGAGATTCTCAACGAGGCGGCCGGCTTCCTGCGCATGCAGCTGGGCAAGGCGATGAAGCTGCGCAGCGTCCCGCAGCTGCACTTCAACTACGACGCGAGCATTCGCCGGGGTGTCGAACTGTCCGCGCTGATCGAGCGCGCCGTGGCCGAAGACCGGCTGCATGCCGGCAAGGGCGAGGAGTAAGGCGTGGCCCAGGTCAAACGTATCCGCCGCAAGGTCGACGGCATTCTGATTCTCGACAAGCCGCACGGACTGACCTCCAATGCCGCGCTGCAGAAGGTCCGCTGGCTGCTGAACGCGGAGAAGGCCGGGCATACTGGCAGTCTCGATCCGCTGGCCACCGGCGTGCTGCCGTTGTGCTTCGGCGAGGCGACCAAGTTCTCCCAGTACCTGCTGGATGCCGACAAGGGCTACGAGACTCTGATGCATCTCGGGGTGAGCACCACCACCGGGGATGCCGAGGGCCAAGTGCTCGAGCGGCACGATGTGCAGCTCGAGCGCGATGCGTTGGAGGCGCTGCTGGCGAATTTCCGAGGCGAGATCAGCCAGATTCCCCCCATGTACTCGGCACTCAAGCGCGGCGGGCAGCCGCTCTACAAGCTGGCCAGGGCCGGCGAGGTGGTGGAGCGCGAGGCACGTTCTGTTAATATTACATGTTTGGATTTGCTGGCCTTCGAGCCGCCGTTCGCGCGTTTGGCGGTAGCCTGCAGCAAGGGTACCTATGTCCGCTCCCTGGTCGAGGACATTGGCCAGGCGCTCGATCTCGGGGCACATGTCGCGGAGTTGCGTCGTACCCAGGCCGGACCCTTCGGGCTGGCCCAGGCGGTTAGCCTGGAGACCCTGGAGCAGGCCCACGCAGAGGGCGGCAACGAGGCTCTGGACCGCTTCCTGCTGCCATCGGACAGCGGTCTGGAGCACTGGCCTGCGCTGCAGCTCTCCGAGCACAGCAGTTACTACTGGTTGCACGGGCAGCCGGTACGCGCACCCGAGGCGCCGAAATTCGGCATGGTTCGGGTACAGGATCATACGGGCCGCTTCATCGGTATCGGTGAAGTGAGCGATGACGGGCGCATTGCGCCACGTCGACTGATTCGGTCGGAATGATCGATGCGAGGGTGGCTGTCAGCAGGCATGGTCATTCCTCTTCTACCCAACACGGGATATGTCCCGGCCTGTTCACTCTAGGAGCCCATCATGGCACTGAGCGTCGAAGAAAAAGCCCAGATCGTCAACGAGTACAAGCAAGCTGAAGGCGATACCGGTTCCCCGGAAGTGCAGGTTGCCCTGCTGACCTTCAACATCAACAAGCTGCAGGAACACTTCAAGGCCAACGGCAAGGACCACCATTCCCGTCGTGGCCTGATCCGCATGGTCAACCAGCGCCGCAAGCTGCTGGACTACCTGAAGGGTAAGGACACCACTCGTTACAGCGCCCTGATCGGTCGCCTGGGTCTGCGTCGCTAAGGCGCGCGCCAAGCTGGAAGCGGGAGGCTGGAAGTGAGACATCGGGCTTGCTTCCAGCCTTTTGCTTTCGGCTTCCCCCTCTTCAGGAGGCTCGCCGGGTCCGATTCCCGCCTTTCTGACGATTTCCCCCGAGCAACAAAGAGAAGGAAAATACCGTGAATCCGGTTATGAAGACATTCCAGTTCGGCCAGTCGACCGTCACCCTGGAAACCGGCCGCATCGCCCGCCAGGCCTCCGGCGCCGTGCTGGTCACCGTCGACGAGGACGTGACCGTACTGGTCACCGTGGTTGGCGCCAAGCAGGCCGATCCGGGCAAGGGCTTCTTCCCGCTGTCCGTGCATTATCAGGAAAAAACCTATGCAGCCGGCCGCATCCCTGGCGGTTTCTTCAAGCGCGAAGGCCGTCCGAGCGAGAAGGAAACCCTGACCTCGCGGTTGATCGACCGGCCGATCCGTCCGCTGTTCCCGGAAGGCTTCATGAACGAGGTGCAGGTGATCTGCACCGTGCTTTCGACCAGCAAGAAGACCGATCCGGACATCGCCGCGATGATCGGCACTTCCGCCGCCCTGGCGGTTTCCGGGATTCCCTTCAGCGGACCGATCGGCGCCACCCGTGTGGGTTACCACGAGGAAACCGGCTATCTGCTGAACCCGAACTATGAACAGCTCAAGGCTTCCCGCCTGGACATGGTGGTGGCCGGTACCGAATCCGCCGTGCTGATGGTCGAGTCCGAGGCTGAAGAGCTGACCGAGGACCAGATGCTGGGTGCCGTGCTGTATGCCCACGAGGAGTTCCAGGCGGTGATCCGCGCTATCAAGGCGTTCGCTGCCGAGGCTATCCGTCCGGCCTGGAACTGGGAGCCGCCGACCGAGCCGACCGCGCTGCTCGAGGCCATTCGCGCTGGGTTCGGCGAGGCGATCTCGCAGGCCTATACCATCACCCTCAAGCAGGCGCGCTACGGCCGTCTGGACGAGCTGCGCGAGCAGGCCGTGGCCAAGCTGTCCGGCGATGCCGAGGGCCAGCCGTCCGCTGGCGAGGTGAGGGACGCCTTCGGTGAGATCGAATACCGCACCGTGCGCGAGAACATCGTCGACGGCAAGCCGCGCATTGACGGTCGTGACAACCGCACAGTGCGTCCGCTGAAGATCGAGGTCGGCGTGCTGCCGAAGACCCACGGTTCGGCCCTGTTCACCCG
Source organism: Azotobacter armeniacus (assembly GCF_054779355.1). Lineage (NCBI taxonomy): Bacteria > Pseudomonadati > Pseudomonadota > Gammaproteobacteria > Pseudomonadales > Pseudomonadaceae > Azotobacter > Azotobacter armeniacus. The sequence goes on along the minus strand of NZ_BAAGYK010000007.1, from coordinate 35,097 downwards.
CGGCGAGACCCAGGCGCTGGTGGTGGCCACCCTGGGTACCGCGCGCGATGCCCAGGTGCTCGACACCCTGGAAGGCGAGCGCAAGGACAGCTTCATGCTGCACTATAACTTCCCGCCATTCTCGGTGGGTGAGTGCGGCCGCATGGGCAGTGCCGGCCGTCGTGAGATCGGCCATGGCCGTTTGGCCCGCCGCGGTGTGCAAGCCATGCTGCCGAAGGGCGATGAGTTCCCCTACACCGTGCGCGTGGTGTCGGAAATCACCGAGTCCAACGGCTCCAGCTCCATGGCTTCGGTCTGCGGTGCCTCTCTGGCGCTGATGGATGCCGGCGTGCCGATGAAGGCGCCGGTGGCCGGTATCGCCATGGGCTTGGTCAAGGAAGGCGAGCGGTTCGCCGTGCTGACCGACATCCTCGGCGACGAGGACCACCTGGGCGACATGGACTTCAAGGTGGCCGGTACCGCCAAGGGCGTCACCGCGCTGCAGATGGACATCAAGATCCAGGGCATCACCGAGGAGATCATGGAGATCGCGCTGAACCAGGCACTCGAAGCCCGCCTGAACATCCTCGGCCAGATGAGCCAGGTGATCGCCCAGTCGCGCAGCGAACTATCGGTCAACGCCCCGACCATGCTGGCGATGAAAATCGATCAGGACAAGATCCGCGATGTGATCGGCAAGGGTGGTGCCACCATCCGTGCAATCTGCGAGGAAACCAAGGCCTCCATCGACATCGAGGACGACGGCTCGATCAAGATCTTCGGCGAAACCCGGGAAGCGGCAGAGGCGGCCAAGCAGCGCGTGCTGTCCATTACCGCAGAGGCCGAGATTGGCAAGATTTACGTCGGCCGGGTGGAGCGCATCGTCGACTTCGGTGCCTTCGTCAACATTCTGCCGGGCAAGGATGGCCTGGTGCACATCTCGCAGATCAGCGACCAGCGCATCGAGAAGGTTACTGATGTGCTCAAGGAAGGTCAGGAAGTGAGGGTGCTGGTGCTCGACGTGGACAACCGCGGCCGCATCAAGCTGTCGATCAAGGACGTCGCCGCTGCCGAAGCCTCCGGCATCTGATGTCGTAACTTCCAGTTGGAAAGGAAGAGGGCCCTGCGGGGCCCTCATTCGTTTGGGAGCAGAAGCGCCGGCCGGCTCACTGGCTGCGGCGGCTGTCGATATCGACCAGGCGGTTGCCTTCGAAGCGCAGAAAGTAGTGCATGCCGTTGCGTGGGCCGTAGACCCATTCTTCCACCACCAGCTCATGGTGAAAGCCCCAGCCGTCGCGCCGTTCGCGATAGCCGAGTAGATCGCGGCTGACCGGCTCGCCGCATTTGGCCAAGACTTCGTGAGTGGAGTCACCGGTGCTGATCAGGCGGCTCTCGCAGCGCAGGCTGGCGGCGAGGAGCAGTGCCGGAGCCAGGCCGAGCAGCGCGGCGAGCAGGCGCAGGAGATTCATTCGCGCACCTATTCGCTGGCCAGCTGTAGAGGGACGCTGACGCGCTCGCCGGCGGGCGCCTTGCTGACGCCGACATCCAGCTGGTAGATGCGCTGGTCGTCCAGGCCGACCTGTTCGACCAGGTAGGCCTTGATGCTGGTGGCGCGCGCCTGGGCCAGTTGGCGAAGCAGCAGCGTGCTGTCAGCCCAGTCGGTCAGCACGGCTTCGCGCAGCCGGGCGGCGCGCCGCTTCTTGTCCAGCCCGCTCCATTCCGCCGGCGGCTGTCGTTTCAGGCGGCTGCGGTAGATGCCCTCCAGCAGTGGCCCTTTCTTTCCCTCGGGTACCTTCAGCCCATCGGCGCTGGCCGGCACGCGCTCGCCCCGCCGCTGCAGAATGCTGTAGTAGAGCTTCCGGTATTCGCGCTCCAGGCGCTGTTCCGCCAGCAGGGGGCCGTCGCTGGCCTGAGCGCTCATGCCTTCGACCTCCAGGCGCAGCTGCGGACGCTCCTTCAGGGCCTTGCCGAGGGCATCCAGGTTGCGCTGCGCGGTAGCATCCAGTTCGCTACTGCCTGGCCTGAACTCGACCTGACTGAGATCGGCTTCGCCGTCGACGAGCCCGGCAATGAACTTGAACGGCGCTTGCGCCGTGCGCAGTACCAGATTGCGCAGGGTTTGCCAGACGATGGGCATGACTCTGAATTCGGGGTTGTTCAGATCGCCCTTGACCGGCAGGTCGATGGCGATCCGTCCCCGGCTGTCCTTCAGCAGGGCCACCGCCAGGCGGATTGGCAAGTCCACCGCGTCCGGACTGTCGACCTGCTCGCCCAGTTGCAGCTGCTCCAGGACCAGGCTGTTCTCGGCGTTCAGCTGGCCCTTGTCGATGCGGTAGTGCAGGTCCAGGTTGAGCCGGCCCTTGCGGATGCGATAGCCGGCGAACTTGCCGGAGTAGGGGGTCAGGGTGGTCAGCTCGACGCGCTGGAAGCGGGTCGTGATGTCCAGGCTTTCGAGCGGATCGAAGGGGGTCAGGCTGCCTTTGATGCTGACCAGAGCGTAGCGGTCCACCTTGCCCTTGACGTCCACCGTGGCCGGCTTCTGCCGGCGGTTGTCCAGGCTGCCGATGCGCCCGTTGAGCTGCTGGATGGCGGTGGCGAAGTTGGGTTTCAGGCTGAAGTCGGCGAAGTTGGCCGAGCCGTCCTTGATCTCCACCGCACCAATGTGGATGCCCAGCGGCTGAGCGGCCGTTTTCTCCGTGGGGTGCTCCGTGCCTTTTTGTGTCACCTGGGCTGGCTGCTTTTTCCCTTGGGGAATAAGCAGTTCGCTGACGTTGGTGCTCAGGTCCTCGTTGACGATGAAGCGGGCATAGGGCTGCTCGAGCACGATCCGCTCGATACCCAGCTGCTCGCCATGACGGTAGCTGAGGTTCTCGAGGGTCAGCTGTTGCCACTTGACGAAGTCGCGGTTCTTCAGGGTATCGAGGGTATGCAATTGTTTGACGGTGGCACGGCCGTCGACCTGCAGGGCCAGCTTTTCGCCGCCTTTCAGGTCGATTTTCAGGGCGCTGTCGAGTTGCCCGCTGCGCAGTTCCAGGCGAATAAACGGGGCGAGATAGGCTTGCGCCGGGCGTAGGTCCAGATCGCGGCTGTCGACCTGCAGTTGCGCGGCGAGAGGGCTCAGCCGTACTTGGCCGGCGGCCTTGAGCTGGCCCTCTCGGTCGATACCGCTATCCAGTTCGAGATGGAAGGGGGTCTGGCCAAGGCTGTCAAAGTCGCGCAGGGCGAGATCCAGCGGGCCGACCTGGAGCTCCACGCCCTGCTCCGGCACCCGGTCGGCCAGATGCAGGCGACTGCCGCGCAGGCGGACATCCGCCAGCAGGATCTGCCAAGGCTTGCCGGGTTCTTTGTCGGGTTTGTCGGGCTGTTTATCCTTGTTTTTGACGTCGCTCTGCTGTCCGGACGTGCTGGGGGCGAACAGTTTCTGCCAGTCCAGCTCGCCATCGGCCTCGCGGGCCGCCCAGGTTTCCAGTCCCTGGCCCTGCAGTTGGCCGATCGATACCTGGCGCCTAGTCAGATCGAGCGAGGTCTTGCCGATCTTCAGGCTCTGCAGGCGTGCCAGGGGACGGCCATCCGGCGCCTCGAGGGCAAACGGGGCGAGCTTGAAGACTGCATTCTGCAGTTGCAGCTGGACGCCTTCCGCCAGGTCCAGCCGGTAGTCGCTGCTCAGGCTGAACATGCCCTTCTCCAGCACCAGGGGCGCGGCATCCCGCACATAGGGCCACCAGGGACGCAGGCTGGCCTGATCGATGCCCAGTTTGCCGCTGGAGCGCAGCGGAACCAAGGTGAGCTGCCCGCGCCAGTCGATCCGCCCGGCATTCGGGTCGCTGGCCTGCAGATTCAGCTCGGCTGTGTCGTTCGGCAGGGTGCCGAGATGGCGCAGCTCGAGGGCGAGGTCGTTATAGCGGGCCTCGACCGGCTCGCTCGGCCGTCGGTCCTGAAAGTGCAGCTGGCCGCCCGTCAGCAGGAAGTGGTCGAGGCGTACTGGAAAGAGGGCTCCAGCGGACTCTTCCGCCTTCTCCGGAGAGGGCGCCGGAAGCTTGAACAGGCGGGCCAGATTGAGCGCGCCCTGCTTGTCGAACAGCACTTCCACCTGCGGGCGTTCCAGTTGTATCTCGGCCAGATGCAAGTGGCCGCGCCACAGGCTGTCCCACTTCAGCTTGCCGTACAGGCGTTCGAAGGCCAGCTGTTCGCGGCCTGTTTCGCCGAGGCGCAGTCGGTGCAGGGTCAGCTCCAGGGTGAAAGGGTTGAATTCCAGGCGCTCGAGGCTGGCGGGCTGGGTGACGAAGCGGGGCAGTTGCCGGTTGATCGCCTGCTGGGCAACGCCAGGGAGAACGAGGAAGCCGAGCAGGCTGTAGAGGGCGGGCGCGATTGCCAAGGTGGCGAGGGTGGGCTTCAGTCCTTTGGGCATGGAGATGCATCTTTTCCGGCAATACATGGCTGGGAGTATGGCATGGGGTCCCTGTTCCCCGAAGCCAACCCGGCCGCGCTTTGTTCCATCGGGAGGGACTGGGAAGGAAGCGGGGCAGGTGTCCCTCCCCCCGCTTCCTGCCTCCCCTTGCGCCGGCCTCAGCGGTTCAGGCGACTGTCGATCAGCTCCTGGAGCACCGAGGGATCGGATAGTGTCGAGGTATCGCCCATGTTGTCCAGTTCGTTGCAGGCGATCTTGCGCAGGATGCGCCGCATGATCTTGCCCGAGCGGGTCTTCGGTAGGCGCGGTGCCCATTGCAGGAACTCCGGCTTGGCGAAGCCGCCGATCTCCCGGCTGACCAGGGCGATCAGTTCCTGCTTGAGCGCATCGTCGGGCTGGCTGCCGGTCACCAGGGTGACGAAGGCATAGATGCACTGACCCTTGACGTCGTGCGGGCAGCCGACCACGGCGGCTTCGGCGACGCCGTCGTGGAGCACCAGGGCGCTTTCCACTTCGGCAGTGCCGATACGGTGGCCCGACACATTGATCACGTCGTCGACCCGGCCGGTGATCCAGTAGTAGCCGTCCTCGTCCCGGCGCGCGCCGTCGCCGGTGAAGTAGTAGCCGGGGTAGGGCTTGAAGTAGGTGTCGATAAGCCGCTGGTGATCGCCGTAGATGCTGCGGATCTGGCTCGGCCAGCTGGCCTTGATCGCCAGCACGCCGGCGCCGGGGCCGTCGATCTCATGGCCCTTGTCGTCGAGCAGCACCGGCTGCACGCCGAAGAACGGACGGGTCGCCGAGCCGGGCTTGAGCAGGGTGGCGCCGGGCAGCGGGGTGATCATGATGGCGCCGGTCTCGGTCTGCCACCAGGTGTCGACGATCGGGCAGCGGCTCTCGCCGACCACGTGATAGTACCACTCCCAGGCTTCCGGGTTGATCGGCTCGCCTACCGAGCCGAGCAGGCGCAGGCTGGCGCGCGAGGTTTTCCTGACCGGACCTTCGCCGTCGCGCATCAGCGAGCGCAGTGCGGTGGGAGCGGTATAGAAGATGTTTACCCGATGCTTGTCGACCACCTGCCAGAAGCGTGAGGCGTCCGGATAGTTCGGTACACCCTCGAAGATCAGGGTAGTGGCGCCGTTAGCCAGCGGACCGTAGACGATGTAGCTGTGCCCGGTGATCCAGCCGATGTCGGCGCTGCACCAGTAGATGTCGCCGTCGTGGTAGTCGAACACGTACCTGTGGGTCATCGCCGCCTGCAGCAGGTAACCGCCGGTGCTGTGCAGCACGCCCTTCGGCTTGCCGGTGCTGCCCGAGGTGTAGAGGATGAACAGCGGGGCTTCGGCATCCATCGGCTCGGCCGGACAGTCGGCGCTGCAGCCCGGCACGGCCTCGTGGTACCAGAGGTCGCGTTCTTCGCTCCAATCAATGTTGCCCCCGGTGCGCCGCACCACCACGACGCTGGAGACATTCGGGCAGCTCTGCAGGGCCTTGTCGGCATTGCGCTTGAGCGGGACTGTCTTGCCGCCGCGCACGCTTTCGTCGGCGGTGATCAGGAGGCGGCAGTCGGCATCGAGGATGCGGTCGCGCAGCGCCTCGGGGGAGAAGCCGCCGAACACCACCGAGTGGATGGCACCGATGCGGGCACAGGCGAGCATGGCGTAGGCGGCCTCGGGAATCATCGGCAGGTAGATGCAGACGCGGTCGCCCTTGCCGACACCGCGGCTTTTGAGCAGGTTGGCCAGGCGGCAGACCTGTTCGTGCAGCTGGCGGTAGGTGATCTGCGCGGAGTCGGCAGGATTGTCGCCCTCCCAGATGAGCGCCACTTGATCGCCGCGCCGTTCCAGATGCCGGTCGATGCAGTTGTGGGCGACGTTCAGCTGGCCACCTTCGAACCAGTTGGTCTGGCCCTTGCTCATGTCCCCGCGATGGACGTTCTGCCAGGGTTTGAACCAGTCGAGGAAGGCTTCGGCCTGTTCGGCCCAGAAGCTGTCCGGCTGCTCGACCGATTGCCGGTACAGACGCAGGTAGTCGTCATTGTCCAGCCAGCTGTGCTGGCGCGACGCTTCGCTGACGGGATGGTTGGCGATTTTGAACATGGTGGTTCCTTGTTGTTGTGTGTCTGCGAGTGACCGTAAGCGTGGACCTGCAGGTTCCCGGGTTCAAGTCTCCGAAGGGGGGCGGGAGAGGGGGCGGCGCAGGCCGGGCGGAGCCTGCGCCTCGGGCCTGAGTCAGCCGCGGTGACGGCCACGGAAGTAGTCGATCAGGCCTTGGGTCGAGGCATCCTCGTCCGGCGCCTCGTCGTGGCCGGTCAGACGCTGGTAGACAGTCTTGCCGAGCTCCTTGCCGAGCTCGACGCCCCACTGGTCAAAGGCATTGATGCCCCAGATGACGCTCTGCACGAATACCTTGTGTTCGTAGAGTGCGACCAGCGCGCCGAGGCGCCGCGGGCTGACGCGCTCCATCACCAGGGTGTTGCTCGGCCGGTTGCCGGGGATCACCTTGTGTGGCGCCAGGCGCTTCACTTCCGCTTCCGCAAGGCCCTTGCCGCGCAGTTCGGCCTCGGCCTCCTCGCGGCTCTTGCCGAGCATCAGCGCCTGGCTCTGCGACAGGCAGTTGGCATACAGCCACTGATGGTGGTCGGCGACCGGGTTATGGCTGACCACCGGCACGATGAAGTCCGCCGGGATCAGCAGGGTGCCCTGGTGCAGCAGCTGGTGGTAGGCGTGCTGGCCGTTGCAGCCGACGCCGCCCCAGATTACCGGGCCGGTGTCGCAGGATACCGGGCTGCCGTCCTGGCGCACGCTCTTGCCGTTGGACTCCATGTCCAACTGCTGCAGATGCTGGGTGATGTTCCGCAGGTAGTGGTCGTAAGGCAGGATGGCGTGGCTCTGCGCGCCCCAGAAGTTGCCGTACCAGACGCCGAGCAGGGCGAGCAGCACCGGCATGTTGCTTTCGAAGGGGGCGCTCAGGAAGTGCTGGTCCATGCTGTAGGCGCCGGAGAGCAGATCCTTGAAGTTGGCCATGCCGATGGCCAGGGCGATCGGCAGGCCGATCGCCGACCAGAGCGAATAGCGGCCGCCGACCCAGTCCCACATCGGGAAGATGTTCTCATCGCGGATGCCGAAGGCTACCGCCGCCTCGACATTGCTGGAGACGGCGATGAAGTGACGGTGCAGCTCGCTTTCCGTGCCGCCCTGGGCCAGGTACCAGGTGCGCGCGGCCTGGGCGTTCTTCAGGGTTTCCAGGGTGCCGAAGGATTTCGAGGAGACGATGAACAGGGTGGTTTCAGCGCGCAGGCGGCTGGACAGTTCGTGGAATTCGCTGCCGTCGATGTTCGCCAGGTAGTGGCAGCGCACGCCGCGCTGGGCGAACGGCAGCAGGGCCTCGGAGACCAGCTGAGGCCCCAGGAAGGAGCCGCCGATGCCGATGTTCACCACGTCGGTGATGGGCTTTTCCGAGTAGCCGCGCCACAGGCCGTCATGGATGCGCCCGACCAGCTCGGTCATCTGGTTGAGTACCCGGTGTACCTGGGGCATCAGGTTCACGCCGTCGACCACCAGGCGGTCGCCGACCGGGCGGCGCAGCGCGGTGTGCAGCGCCGGGCGGCCCTCCGAAGCGTTCAGCGCCTCGCCCTCGAACAGTGCATGGATGGCCCTTTCCAGCCCGGCCTCCCGCGCCAGGCGCACCAGCAGGCCGCGAGTCTCCTGGGTCAGCAGGTTCTTCGAGTAGTCGAGAAACAGTCCGCTGCTGCTCAAGGAAAACTCTGTGAAGCGCTGCGGATCGCTCTGGAAGGACTCGCGCATGTTGAAAGACTGCATGGCTTCGCGATGCTGGCGGAGCGCCTCCCAAGAGGTCAGGGTCGTCACATCGAGAGGGTGCTGGTGGTGCGACATGGGATTCTGCTTCCTTTGGGTCGGTTCGGATAGCAAAAAGCCCGGAGTATTCCGGGCTTTTCGGGGAGATGCTTGCAGCAGAAGTTGCCCAGCAAAAGGAAGGGCCGGAGGCCTGCGCGGGCGACTCAGGCGACCTGGACCGGGATCGCATTGCTGGTATGGCTGAGCACGTTGCCGGGAGCCATGTAAAGCATGCGCGGCTTGTGGCTGGCCAGCTCCGCCTCGCTGTAGTGGGCATAGGCACAGATGATCACGCGGTCACCCTTCTGCGCCTTGTGCGCGGCGGCGCCGTTCACCGAGATCATCTTCGAGCCGTCTTCGGCGCGGATCGCGTAGGTGGTGAGGCGCTCGCCGTTGTCGACGTTGTAGATCTGGATCTGTTCGTACTCGCGGATGCCCGCCAGATCCAGCCATTCCCCATCGATGGCACAGGAGCCTTCGTAATCGAGCACTGAGTGAGTCACCTCGGCACGGTGCAGTTTGGCCTTGAGCATGATGGCATGCATGGCTATTCCTCTTCATGTTCCACAAGCAGCGGATGAGTCTGCCTCAACCGCATAGGGTGATCAAGAAAGCGGTCCGTCAGACCTTAGTCGTTCAGTCGCTGGCGAGATCGACGGACAGGTTGTCGATCAGGCGGGTATTGCCCAGATAGGCCGCGCCGAGCACCACCAGTCGGTGGTCCCCTGCGCTCGCTGGACGCAGGCCGGCGGCTTCGCGGATCTCCAGGTAGTCCGGGCGGAAGCCGGCCTGCTGCAGCGCCTCCAGTCCTCGGGCGCAGAGCCTGGCGAAATCCCGCTCGCCGGCCTGGATGGCGGTGCTGGTGTCGCACAGGATGCGGTACAGCGCCGGCGCCACGCTCCGCTGTTCGTCGTCCAGGTAGCCGTTGCGCGAGGACAGCGCCAGGCCGTCGGCGGCGCGCACGGTGGGTTCGCCGAAGATCTGGATCGGCATGTTGAGATCGCGCACCAGGGCGCGGATCACCGCCAGCTGCTGGAAGTCCTTCTCGCCGAACAGGGCGATGTCCGGCTGGGCGATGTTGAACAGCTTGGTCACCACGGTGGCGACGCCCTCGAAGTGGCCAGGGCGTATCGCACCGCAGAGTCCCTCGGAGACGCCGGGAACGGAAATGCGCGTCTGCTTCTGCATGCCGTCCGGATACATTTCCTCGGCAGTGGGGGCGAACAGCAGGTTGCAGCCGCCTTCGAGCAGCTTTTCCTGGTCGGCGGCGAGGGTGCGCGGATACTTGTCCAGGTCCTCGGCCGGGCCGAACTGCAGGGGGTTGACGAAGATGCTGGCGACCACGAAGTCGGCACGCTGACGGGCCTTGTCCACCAGGGCGACGTGGCCGGCGTGCAGGTTACCCATGGTCGGTACCAGGGCGATGCGCTTGCCTTCGCCGCGGGCCCGGGCGATGGCGGCGCGCAGTTCGCGGACGGTCTTGAGGGTGATCATGCGGAAAATCCGTGTTCGGCTGCGGGGAATTCGCTTTGCTTGACTGCGCTGACGTAGGCGGCGAATGCCGCCTGGATGCTGTCCTGGCCGGCCATGAAGTTTTTCACGAACTTTGGCGTGCGTCCGCTCAGGGACAGGCCGAGCATGTCGTGCATGACCAGCACCTGGCCGTCGGTGGCGGCGCCAGCGCCGATGCCGATGACCGGGACGCCCGCAGCCTGGGTGATCTGCTCCGCCAGCGGGCTGGGCACGCACTCCAGCAGTAGCATGGCGGCGCCAGCCCGCTCCAGGGCTTGGGCGTCGGTGCACAGCTGGTGTGCCCGGCCCTCGTCCCGACCCTGTACCTTGTAGCCACCGAACAGGTTCACCGACTGCGGGGTCAGGCCCAGATGCACGCATGCCGGGATGCCGTTCTCGGCCAGGCGCGTCACGGTTTCGCACAGCCAGGCGCCGCCTTCCAGCTTGACCATGTGGGCGCCGGCGCGCATCAGCGTGGCACTGCTTTCCAGCGCCTGTTCCAGGGTCGCGCAGGCCATGAACGGTAGGTCGGTGACCACCAGAGCGCCGCGGTTGCCGCGCTTGACACAGGCGGTGTGGTAGGCCATGTCGGTCACGCTCGTCGGCAGGGTGCTGTCGTGACCCTGCAGGACCATGCCGAGGGAGTCGCCGACCAGCAGCACCTCGACGCCCGCCTGGCACGCGGTTTGGGCGAAGGTGGCGTCATAGCAGGTCAGCATGGCGATCTTTTCGCCGCGCTGCTTGAGGCCTTGCAGGGTGGTCAGGGTTACATCGGGCATGTCGGTTTCGTCCTCATCGGCATCGGTCGGCACCAGTGCGGAGCAATGGGAGGCCTATAGTCCAGATGGGGGGGCTTCAAGTCAATTGGAGCTTTGGCGGCCCGGCTCATGGTCAGCGCGACGGCGCAGCCCCTGCAGCGGGCAGGCGGCGAGCAGTTCGTCGAGCGGACGGCCGTCCGGCAGGCGCAGTCCAGGGGCGATCTCGGCCAGTGGATAGAGCACGAAGGGCCGCGCCTGCAGGTGGTAATGCGGTACGGTCAGGCGCTCCCCGTGCAGCTGGCGGTTGCCGAACAGCAGGATGTCCAGATCCAGGGTGCGCGCTCCCCAGCGCTCCGCCTTGCGCACCCGGCCCTGCTCCCTCTCGATCGCCTGCAGGGCGTCGAGCAGTTCGAGGGGCTCCAGCGTGCTGTCCAGTGCGGCGACGGCATTCACGTAGCACGGCTGGTCGGCCGGCCCCAGCGGCTCGCTGTCATAGAGGGAGGAGACCGCCACCAGGCGCGTGCGCGGCAGTGCCTGCAGGGCGGCGAGGGCCGCGCGCAGCTGCTCGGTAGGGCCGGCCAGATTGCTGCCCAGGCCGATATAGACGCGCTCCATGTTCAGTCTTCACCCGGCGCGCTGCCCGCGCTCGAGCCGCGGCGACGTCGGCCGCCACTGCGGCGGCGTTTGCGCGGTGTGGCGCCGGCTTCGTCCTTGCTGCCGATGGCGCGGATCATGCCGCGCCTTTCGCTGTCGCTGGCTTCCTGGTAGTCGGTCCACCAGTCGCCCAACCCGCCGGTCTGCTCGCCGGCCTCCTCGCGCAGCAGGAGGAAGTCGTAGCCGGCGCGGAAGCGCGGGTGCTCGAGCAGCAGGTCGGCGCGCTTGCCCTGGCGGCGCGGCAGGCGTTCCTGCATGTCCCAGATTTCCCGGGCGGGCATGGTGAAGCGCTTGGGAATCGCGGTGCGCCGGCATTGCTCGGTAATCACCAGGTGGGCCGCTTCCTGCAACGCAGGGATCGGCGGCATACCGCGCTCCTGCAGCTCCAGGGCTCGCGGCGGCAGGGCCGGCCAGAGCAGGGCGGCAAACAGGAAGGCGGGCGTCACCGTCTTGCCCTGCGCGATGCGCTCGTCGGTGTTGGCCAGCGCCTGGCGGATCAGCCGGCCGGCGTAGCCCGGGTTGCGCTCCAGGGCCACCGCGCTGGCGGGGAACAGCGGGGCGAACAGGTCGTGTTCGAGCAGCAGCTCGAAGGTGTCCTCGGCGTAGCCGGACAGGAACAGCTTGAGCACCTCGTCGAACAGACGGGGCGCGGGGATGTCACGCAGCCGCGGGGCCAGCCGGCGGATCGGCGCGGCGCTGTGCTGCTCGATGTCGAAGTCGAGCTTGGCGGCAAAGCGCACGGCGCGCAGCATGCGCACCGGGTCCTCCAGGTAGCGCTGCTCGGGATCGCCGATCAGGCGGATCAGATGATTACGGATATCGTGCACGCCGTGGGCGTAATCGAGGATGCGCTCGTGGGTGACGTCGAAATACAAGGCGTTGATGGTGAAGTCGCGGCGCTGGGCATCCTCTTCCAGGGTGCCGTAGACGTTGTCGCGAAGGATCCGGCCGCTTTCATGGCGCGCCGCCAGATGGCTGTCTTCGTCGTCCTCGTCGTCTTCCGGGTGGTGGGCGCGAAAGGTGGCGACTTCGATGATTTCCCGGCCGAAATGCACATGGGCCAGCTTGAAGCGGCGGCCGATCACCCGCGCATTACGGAACTCGGCGCGGACCTGTTCGGGGGTGGCGCTGGTGGCGACGTCGAAGTCCTTGGGCTCGATGTCGAGCAGTAGGTCCCGCACGCAGCCGCCGACGACATAGGCCTGGTAGCCAGCGTTCTGCAAGCGCTCCACCACGCTGACGGCATGGCGGCTGATGTCGGTGCGGCGCAGCGGATGTTGCTGGCTGCCGAGGATTTCCGGCGTGCTGCGCGGATGGGTGCGGTTCAGGGATAGGCGAAAGGACTTGAACAGCTTCTTCAGCATCGGGGTGCACTGCTTGACGGAGTGATCGGCCAGAATGAGCTTGACCGCGGAATGGCTGCGGATTCTAGCATCGGTGCAGGAGGATGTACGAAACCGGAGTGGCCGTCGAACGCAGAAAGGGAGCCGAAGCTCCCTTTCAAATCGAAGTGCGTTCTTTGTTCTTGTTCTGTTTCGGGCGTGTTGTTCTTGTTGTATGCCCGTCCCGGTTGGCTCGTGGGCTCCGGGATGGCCCCCAACAGGGGAGCCAATAGCAAACGGATTTCTTTGGTCGCTGATGTTGCCTGGGTCATGCCGACCCACCAGTTCGGGTGCTGCCTCGGGGCAGTTTTGTTGTTCTCGGCCTGGCTGCGGGCTTCGCCCGACAGGCATGTGTCTACTCCAAAAAAATCGGTTGGCCCCGTCTCTGCGTCGTTGTTCTTGTTAGGCTGGAGTCGTGTCAGTCGTTTTCATTATGAGTGGTACGTCTTGTTATTGTTGTTGTGTGGATTAATAAAGCAGGTGTCGTGCCATGATTGAAAAATTCCTTATTAAACAGTACTTTGAATATATGTTGCCGAAAGGCGGGAAGCAGGCAGTCGAGGTTTGGTTACCTGTCGCCCCGGTTTCTGTTACCACTTTTGTCGTGGGTAACAGCCTGCTCCCGGCCAGCTGTTACCCGGGCGGCGTTCAGGGGCTGCTGGGAGCGCCCGACTTGCGGCGCGGGATGCCGAGGCGCTGACGACGTTCCCACAGGCACTTGCGGCTGATGCCGAGCTTGCGGGCCAGCTCGGTTTCGGTCATGTGGTCCTGGTGCTCTAGGACGAAGTGCTGGAAGTAGTCCTCCAGCGAGAGGTCCTCGGTGGGCTCGTGGCTGGTGCCGACATTCGAGCCGGGGAGTTCGGCGAAGTCTTCGTCCTCCAAGTCTTCCAGTTCGATGTCGATGCCCAGCAGGTCGGCAGGTATCGACAGGCCCTCGCAAAGGATCACTGCGCGCTCGATGGCGTTCTCCAGTTCGCGTACGTTGCCCGGCCAGGCGTACTGGCAGATGGCTCGCTCGGCTTCAGGGGAGAAGTGCATCTCGCCGCGTTCCATGCGCTGGCTCTGGCGCTTCAGGAAGGCCCGGGCGATTTCCAGGACGTCGCCTTCGCGTTCGCGCAGGGCAGGTAGCTTGAGCGAGATGACGTTGAGCCGGTAGAACAGGTCCTCGCGGAACTGGCCGGTCTTGGACAGCCCCTTGAGGTCGCGGTGGGTGGCGGCGATCAGGCGGACATCGACCTTCTGCGCCTGCACCGAGCCGACCCGGCGGATCTCGCCTTCCTGCAGCACGCGCAGAAGGCGCGCCTGTGCCTCCAGGGGCAGCTCTCCGATCTCGTCGAGGAACAGGGTGCCGCCGTCGGCGGCCTCGACCAGACCGGTGCGTCCGGCAATGGCGCCGGTGAAGGCACCCTTCTCATGGCCGAAAAGTTCGGATTCGATCAAGGTTTCCGGAATGGCCGCGCAGTTCACCGAGATCAACGGCGCCTTGGCGCGCTTCGACAAGTTATGCAGGGCGCGCGCGACCAACTCCTTGCCGGTGCCGGATTCGCCTTGGATCAGCACTGTGGAGTCGGTCGGGGCGACCTTGCGGATCTTGCCGAACAGGTCGCACATGGCCGGGCTGGAGCCGATGATGCCGATCTCCTCCCCGGCCGGGGCGGGGGGCTGCGCTGCCGGCTCGTGGGCGGCGGCCGTCGGTAGCGCGTGGCGGCGCTCGCTGAGGATGCGCGCCACGGCCTGGAGCATTTCGTCGTGGTCGAAGGGCTTGGCGATGTAGTCCATCGCGCCCATCTTCATCGAGTCCACCGCCGAGCGCAGGCTAGCGTAGCTGGTCATGATCAGTACCGGCGTGCCCTCGGCCAGCCGGATCAGCTCGGTGCCGGGAGCGCCGGGCAGGCGCAGGTCGCTGATGATCAGGTCGAAGCCGGGAATGCTGTAGCTGTCCTGGGCTTCCTGCACCGAGCCGGCCTCGCTGACTTGGTACTGGTTGCGCTCCAGCAGGCGGCGCAGGGCGGAGCGGATGATGGTTTCGTCTTCGACGATCAGAATGTGTGGCATCGGACGGGTTCTCTCGATGGTCTCACGGCGCCGACGGCGTATCGACATGCCGTGGCAGGGTAACCCGGACACGGGTCCCACATTGCCGCTCGGAGTCGGCCGGGCTGTCGATGGTGATTCGGCCATAATGCTCTTCCACGATCGAATAGACCAGTGCGAGGCCGAGGCCGGTCCCCTTGCCGGGGTCCTTGGTGGTGAAGAAAGGTTCGAACAGGCGGCCGGCGATGGCCTTGGGGATGCCGCCGCCTTCGTCCTCGACGATCAGGTCGACGCTGTGTTCCGTGGCTTCGCTGCACACGCGGATGGCGCCGCCGGGCGGGGAGGCGTCGCGGGCATTGGAGAGCAGGTTGACCAGCACCTGGACCAGCCGCTGGGGGTCTCCGACGACGCAATGGGCGGGATCGCACAGGTTGAGGAACTGTACCTCGACGCCTTCGCGGTTGAGCGACAGCAGGCCAATGGCCTCGCGGGCGATGTCGGCCAGGCACACCGCTTCGCTGGCCTGCTTGTGGCTGCCGGCATGGGCGAAGCTCATCAGCGAGCGGACAATGCGCGTCACCCGCTTGGTCTGGTCGATGATCTGACTGCTGATTTCGCCCAGTTCGGCGTCGCCCTCGCGCTCCTCGCGCAGGTTCTGCGCCAGACAGGCGATGCCGGTGATCGGATTGCCGATCTCGTGGGCTACGCCAGCGGCCAGGCGGCCGATGCTGGCCAGGCGCTCGGAGTGCACCAGCTTGTTTTCCAGGAGCTGGTTCTCGGTGAGGTCCTCGACTAGCAGGACCAGGCCGCTGCTGCCCGGTGCCAGGGGTTCGTCGATCGCCGCTTTGTGCAGGTTGAGCCAGCGCACCTGGCCGTCCAGCGACAGCCGTTGCTTGTGCAAGTGTTCGTCGGAGCGCTGGATGAAGTCTTCCAGCAGGCCTTTCCAAGGGGCATCGAGGGTCGCCAGGCAGGAGCCGACCACGCGCTCGGCGGAAATCCCGGTGAGCTCCTCCATGGCCCGGTTCCACATGAGGATTTCCTGGTCCTTGGACAGCGAGCAGACGCCCATCGGCAGTTCCTGCAGGGTCTGCCGATGGTAGCGGCGCAACGTATCAAGCTCGGCGGCCAGGCCAGTCAGACGCGAGCGGTAGTCCTCCAGGCGGCTTTCGATGAAGTGGATGTCCTCGGTGACGTAGTCTTCGCTGGCAGTCTTGTAGGGCAGGAAGGTCTCGACAATGTCCTGTGCCACGCTCGGCCCCATCAGGCCGGACAGGTTGGCCTCGATGCGGTCACGCAGGCGGCGCAGGGCAAAGGGGCGGCTCTCGTCGAACGGCAGGTGCAGGTCGCGCAGGGCCTGTTTCACCTCGCGCTGAGCGATCTTCGCGCCGAGCGGGCGGGCCAACTGGCTGGCGAATTCCTGGGCGGAGGTGGCCAGCAGCTCGCGGCGCTGCGGCCGGCGCACGTTGTCCACGGCGCAGGCTTCGCCGGCGCTGCGCTCCTCGACGCTCGGCTCGGTGAACAGCGAGACCAGGGAGAACACCAGCACGTTGGCGGCCAGCGAGGTGATCGCCACCAGGTGCCAGCTGGTGTCGTCCAGCACATAGACGAAATCCAGCAGCGGCAGGTGCACGCCCTGCAGGTTGCCCAGAATGGGCAACATCATGCCGACCAGCCACACCGTCATGCCAACCAGCAGTCCGGCAATGAAGCCGCGGCGGTTGGCGGTCTGCCAGTAGAGGACCGAGAGCACGCCGGGGAGGAACTGCAGGGTGGCGACGAAGGCAGTGATGCCAAGATTGGACAGGTTCTGGCGGGCATCCAGCAGCCGGTAGAAGGCGTAGCCGGCAGCGATGATGGCGAAGATAAGCGTGCGCCGCGTCCACTTCAGCCAGCGGTAGATGTTGCCCTCGGCCGGCGGCTGGTACAGCGGCAGCACCAGGTGGTTGAGGGTCATCCCCGACAGGGCGAGGGTGAGGACGATGATCAGCCCGCTGGAGGCGGACAGGCCACCGACATAGGCCAGCAGGGTGAGGAGCTCGTTTTCCAGCGCCAGGCCCACGCCCAGAGTGTAGTATTCCGGGCCGACGGCGACTTCCAGGCGCATGCCGGCCCAGAGGATCAGCGGGACGGCCAGGCTCATCAGCAGGAGGAACAGCGGCAGGCCCCAGCTGGCGCTGACCAGGCCGCGGGGGTTGAGGTTCTCGGTGAAGGTCATGTGATACATGTGCGGCATGACGATGGCCGAGGCGAAGAACAGTAGCAGCAGGGTGCGCCAGGGGCCTTCCTGCAGCGGGGTGTGCAACGTGCCCAGTACTTCCCGCTGCTGCAGTAGCCACTGCTCCAGCCCCTGGGGGCCGTCGAAGACGCGATACAGGGTATAGATCCCGATGCTACCGAGGGTCGTCAGCTTGACCAGCGACTCGAAGGCGATGGCGCAGACCAGGCCCTGGTGCTTCTCGCGGGTGGCGATGTGCCGCGAGCCGAAGAGGATGGTGAAGAGGAGGATCAAGGCGCAGAAGCCCAGTGCCACGCGCTCCTTCACCGGCTCCTGGGTGAGGATGCCCACCGAGTCGGTGACTGCCTGGATCTGCAGGGCCAGCAGCGGCAGCACCGCGACCAGCATGAACAGGGTAGTCAACGCGCCGGCCCAGGTGCTGCGAAAGCGGAAGGCGAACAGGTCGGCCAGGGACGACAACTGATAGGTGCGGGTCAGGCGCAGGATCGGATAGAGCAGTACCGGCGCCAGCATGAAGGCACCGGAAACTCCCAGGTAGCAGGCGAGAAAGCCATAGCCGTACTGGTAGGCCATGCCGACTGCACCGTAGAAGGCCCAGGCGCTGGCGTACACGCCGAGCGACAGAGTGTAGACCAGCGGGTGGCGGACGATCCGCTGTGGGATCAGACCCTGCTCGCTGAGCCAGGCGACGCCGAACAGGGTCAGCAGATAGGCGGCGCTGATCAGCAGCAGTTGACTCAGACTAAAGCTCATCGGCGTCGGGCTGGCTCTGTAGAATGAAGGTCACCACGATGAGAATCAGCCACAGCAGGTACGGGCGGTACCAGGCGCCGTTGGGATCGATCCACCAATCCATGATGGCGGGGGAAAACAGATAGATTCCTACCACCAGCAGCAGGACCAGCCGATAGATGTACATGGCATCTCTCTTTTTGGGACGTGAGTGTCGGCGATGGTAATGGAAGCGCGCTCCGGCGCAAACGTGGCGGCGCTTCTGCCAGTCGGGCGAGAACGCCGACCGGTCAGCCCAGCGCTGCCTCGGCCAGGGTCCGGCAGCGCGGGATGCGCCCGGTATCCCAGTGGGCGATGCCCCAGTCGAGCAGCTCCCGCGGGCGGGCGTTCTCCAGCTCGGCAGGTGGGCGCTGGCCAAGGGCGTGCAGGGCGCGCAGCAGCAGCGGACCGGCCAGTTCGGCAGGGAGCGGGGGCGAGCGGTAGGACTTGCCCAGCTTGTGGCCGTCCGGCTGGACGATCAGCGGTACGTGCAGGTAGCGTGGGTGGGGCAGGCCGAGCAGCTCCTGCAGGTAGAGCTGGCGGGGTGTCGAGTCGAGCAGGTCGGCGCCGCGCACCACGTCGGTCACCCCCTGCCAGGCGTCGTCGAGGACCACCGCTAGCTGGTAGGCATAGAGGCCGTCGCGGCGGCGGATCACGAAGTCGCCGACCTCGCAGCCGAGGTGCTGGGCGAGGGCGCCCTGTACCCGGTCGACGAAGGCGTATTCGCGGTCCGGCACACGCAGGCGGATGACTGCGTCACGGGGCTCTCGCCCGGCGTCCCGGCAGAAGCCCGGGTAGATCCCGGAAAATCCCTCCAGCTGCTTGCGCGAACAGGTGCAGGCGTAGCCCAGGTCCCGTTCGAGTAGGTGCGTGACCACCTCGCCGTACAGCGTCAGGCGTTCGCTCTGCCGCACGACCGCACCGTCCCATTCGAAGCCGTAGTCTTCCAGGGTCTTGAGGATGGTGGTCTGGGCGCCCGGCATCTCGCGGGGTGGATCGAGGTCTTCCATGCGCAGCAGCCAGCGGCCGCCGACGCTACGCGCATCCAGATAAGACGCCAGGGCGGCGATCAGCGAACCGAAATGCAGGTAGCCGCTGGGAGTGGGAGCGAAGCGGCCGACGTAGGGGAAGGGCGGGGAGGCTGTCATGCGGCGCTCTGAGGAGCTGGCGATCGGGCGGCAGATGCGAAGCGGAGCGCTATGGCGCCCCGCTTGCAGGATCAGGAACCGATTTGCTTTTCCTTGATTTCCGCCAAGGTTTTGCAGTCGATGCACAGGGTGGCGGTGGGGCGTGCCTCGAGGCGGCGGATGCCGATCTCCACACCGCAGGAGTCGCACCAGCCGTATTCGTTGTCCTCGATCAGTTGCAGGGTCTCGTCGATCTTCTTGATCAGCTTGCGCTCGCGATCGCGGGCGCGTAGTTCCAGACTGAACTCCTCTTCCTGGCTGGCCCGATCGGCGGGGTCGGGGAAGTTGGCGGCCTCGTCCTGCATGTGATGCACGGTACGGTCGACCTCCTCCATCAACTCCTGCTTCCATTTATTGAGGATGTTGGTGAAATGAGCGCGCATGTTGTCGCTCATGTACTCCTCGCCCGGGGTTTCCGGGTAGGGTTCAAAACCGCGAGCCAGTTGGCTGTTCTGTTTTGCTTTGGTAGGCATGGATGACCGCCTCGCTCTCTCTAATCCATACACGCAGGCACATAAATGCCCTGCCGACGCCGTCGGCCCTGCGACCGCAAGCGATCGAACTTACCAGAAGCCATCGGGCCGCGCTACTCCCACCAGCTTGCCGCAATAGCTGCCAGAGCGGTCCCGTGTGGGTAGAATCCGTCCTCCGCCCCCTGTCTTGAAGGAAGGCCAGTGGCCATATCCTACAGTGCGCGCAGTCGCGCCATCGAACCTTTTCATGTCATGGCCCTGCTGGCCCGTGCCAACCAGCTCCAGGCGCAAGGCCACGACGTGATCCACCTGGAGATCGGCGAGCCGGACTTCACCACGGCAGCGCCCATCGTCGCCGCGGGACAGGCAGCGCTGGCGGCCGGGCATACCCGCTACACTGCCGCGCGCGGCCTGTCGCAGCTGCGCGAGGCCATCGCCAGGTTCTACGAACGGCGTTACCGCTTGAATATAGACCCCGAGCGCATCCTGATCACCCCCGGCGGCTCGGGCGCCCTGCTGCTGGCCACGAGTCTGCTGGTCGATCCAGGCCGGCACTGGCTGCTGGCCGATCCCGGCTATCCTTGCAACCGCCACTTCCTGCGTCTGATCGAGGGCGGCGCACAGCTGGTCCCGGTCGGGCCGGAGCAGCGTTACCAGTTGACTCCGGAGCTGGTCGCGCAGCACTGGAACGCGGAGAGCGTCGGCGCCCTGGTCGCCTCGCCGGCCAACCCCACCGGGACGCTGTTGCGGCGCGACGAGCTGGCGGCATTGGCCGCCGCCCTGCGCGCGCGCGGCGGCCATCTGCTGGTGGACGAGATCTACCACGGCCTGACCTACGGCGTGGACGCGCACAGCGTGCTGGAGGTGGACGACGACGCCTTCGTGCTCAACAGCTTTTCCAAGTATTTCGGCATGACCGGCTGGCGGCTTGGCTGGCTGGTGGCGCCCGAGGCGGCGGTGCCCGAGCTGGAGAAGCTGGCACAGAACCTCTACATCAGTGCCTCGACCGTGGCCCAGCATGCTGCGCTGGCCTGCTTCGAGGACGAGACCCTGGCGATTCTCGAGGAGCGCCGCGGCGAATTTGCCCGGCGCCGCGACTATCTGCTGCCGGCCCTGCGCGAGCTGGGCTTCGGCATCGCCGTGGAGCCCGAAGGCGCTTTCTATCTGTATGCCGACATCGGTGCCTTCGGCGGGGATTCCTTCGCCTTCTGCCGGCACTTCCTGGAGCGCGAATTCGTCGCCATCACCCCGGGGGTCGATTTCGGCCGCCATCGGGCCGGCCGTCATGTACGCTTTGCCTATACCCAGAGCCTGCCGCTCCTAGAGCAGGCAGTCGAGCGCATCGCCCTCGGTCTGAAGAGCTGGCAGCCTGATGCGGTTTGACCCGCCGCTGGAGGAGGGGCGTCTGCTGCGCCGCTACAAGCGCTTTCTCGCTGACATCGAGACGCCGGCCGGCGAGGCGCTGTGCATTCACTGCCCGAACACCGGCTCCATGCTCAACTGCATGGCGGAGGGCGGGCGCATCTGGTTCAGTCGCTCGAACGACCCCCGGCGCAAGCTGCCGGGTACCTGGGAGCTGAGCGAGACACCGCAGGGGCGGCTGGCCTGCGTGAATACCGTGCGGGCCAACGCGCTGGTGGAGGAGGCACTGCGCGCCGGGCTGATCGCCGAGCTGGCGGGTTTCACCGGGCTGCGGCGGGAGGTGCGCTACGGGCTGGAGAATAGCCGGGTGGATTTCTGCCTGGACTATCCAGGCGGGATGGCCTTCGTCGAGGTGAAGAGCGTCACCCTGGGCTTCGCCGGCAACCCGGTTGCCGCCTTCCCCGATGCGCGGACTGGGCGCGGTGCCAAACATCTGCGCGAGCTGGCGGCCCTGGCGCGGCAGGGCGTGCGCGCGGTGCAGCTGTACTGCGTGAACCTGTCCGGCATCGAGGCGGTGCGCCCGGCGGTGGAAGTCGATCCGGACTATGCGCGGGCGCTGTGCGAGGCCGTGGTGGCGGGCGTCGAGGTGCTCGCCTATGGCGCCGAGCTGTCGCCCGCGGCGATATGCCTGACGCGCCGGCTGGAGGTGTGGCCCTAGGCCCGGCAGGGTGAGAGGGAGCGGGTTACAGCTGCACCCAGATGCCGGCGGTGTCCTCGCGGCAGTCGATGCGCAGCAGGTGCTCTCCGGCGCAGGGGCCGGCCACGCATTCGCCGTTGTCGATCAGAAATAGCGCGCCATGGGTGGCGCACTGGATCAGGCTGCCGCTGGGGTCGAGAAAGCGGTCGGCCTGCCATTCCAACGGAATGCCCAGATGCGGGCAGCGATTGACGTAGATGAAGACCCGGCCATCCTTGCGTATCGCGAAGAGTTTCTGGTCTTCCAGCAGGAAGCCGCGGCTTTGTCCTTCGCCGAGGGCATTCCCGGCACAGATAAACTTCATGGCGCCTCCCGAAAAGCCGGGGATTATCCACTTCGGCAGGTGGCGGAGGAAGCCATGCGCTGGCGATTGGTCGGGCCGCCTCTTATGCTTGCTGCCACCTGTGCTGCCAGATTCCTTCATGATTGCCTTCATCCGCCGCCCCCGAGTCCTTCTGATTGCCTTGGGCCTGCTACTGTCGCTCGCCTTCTGTCTGTCGCTGACGCTGGGGCCGCTGCGCCTGTCCCTGGCGGACTCTCTGCAGGCCCTGCTGCGCCTGGCCGGTGTGCCGCTGGACGGGGCGGGGCTCGGGCAGGCCGAGCTGATCATCGGGCAGATCCGTCTGCCGCGGGCCCTGCTCGGCTTGGCGGTGGGCAGCGTGCTGGCGCTGAGCGGGGTGGCGATGCAGGCCTTGTTCCGCAATCCACTGGCCGATCCCGGGTTGATCGGGGTGTCCAGCGGTGCGGCGCTGGGCGCGGCGCTGGCAATCGTCGGTGGTTCGCTGTTCGGTGCTGGAGTGCCACCCGAGGAGTCGCCCTATTTGTTGTCGGCGAGCGCCTTCGCCGGCGGTCTGGCGGTGACCGCGCTGGTCTACCGGCTGGGGCGGCGCGACGGCCAGACCCGGGTGGCCACCATGCTGCTCGCCGGGCTTGCCCTAAGCGCTCTGGCCGGCGCGGTGATCGGTCTGTTCGGCTATCTGGCCGACGATGCCGCGCTGCGCCGGCTGACCTTCTGGAACCTGGGCAGCCTGAGCGGCGCCAGCTATGCCCGGCTCTGGCCGCTGCTGCTGGCGACCCTGGGCATGGTGCTCTGGCTGCCGCACCGTGCCGGGGCGCTGAATGCCCTGCTGCTGGGCGAGTCGGAGGCGCGTCATCTGGGCTTCGAGGTGGAGCGGCTGAAGCGCGAGTTGGTGTTCTGCACGGCTCTGGGCGTGGGCGCGGCGGTGGCGGCGGCGGGGATGGTCGGTTTCGTCGGTCTGCTGGTGCCGCACCTGCTGCGCCTGCTCTGCGGGCCGGATCATCGCCTGCTGCTGCCGGCGGCCATGCTCGCCGGCGCCAGCCTGCTACTGTTCGCCGACCTGCTGGCGCGCCTGCTGCTGGCCCCGGCCGAGCTGCCGCTCGGCATCGTCACGGCGCTGCTCGGCGCGCCTTTCTTCCTCTATCTGCTGCGGCAGGCACCGCTCTGATGCTGCAGGCCGAGCAGTTGGCCGTGCAGCGCGACGGCAGACGGGTATTGAGTAATATCGATCTGGATCTGCTGCCCGGCGAGCTGCTCGGCGTGCTGGGACCGAACGGTGCGGGCAAGTCCTCGCTGCTGGCGGCGCTCGGCGGCGAGTTGCACCCGGCGGTAGGGCAGGTCCGCCTGGATGGCCAGTCGCTGACCAGCTGGCGTGGTCCCGAGCGGGCGCGCCGGCTGGCGGTGTTGCCGCAGAGTCCGGCGCTGGAGTTCGCCTTCCGCGTCGAGGAGGTGGTCGGCTTCGGCCGTCTGCCCCATGCCAGCGGCCGGCTGCGCGATGCCGTGATCGTCGCTCGGGCACTGGCGGCGGCGGGCGCCACGCACTTGACGGGGCGCAGCTACCTGACCCTGTCCGGCGGCGAGCGCCAGCGGGTCCATCTGGCGCGGGTACTGGCGCAGCTCTGGCCAGGCGGGGCGCAGCAGGTGTTGCTGCTCGACGAGCCGACCTCGATGCTCGATCCCCTGCACCAGCACAGCATCCTGCAGGCGGTGCGGGAATTCGCCGGGCGCGGCACGGCTGTGCTGGTGATACTCCACGACCTGAACCTGGCGGCGCGCTACTGCGACCGCCTGCTGCTGCTGGCCGGTGGTCGCATGCAGGCGCTCGGCGGTCCCGAGGAGGTCCTGCGTGCCGGGCCGCTGAAGGCGGTCTTCGGCCTCGATGTACTGGTGCAGCGCCATCCGGAGCGGGGCCATCCGCTGATCGTGGCGCGTTGAGGAGGATTCATGCGCTCATTTTTGTTCATCGGCTTGGCTTTACTGGCGGCCTGCCAGACGCTGCCGCCGTTGCCCGCCTGGCAGGCGGGCGGTACCGAACCCGGCACCATCCGCGACCTGCGCAGCGGCGTCAGCCTGACTCCGGCGCAGCTGGTCGAGCGGCTGGCCGCGGCGCCGCGGCTGCTGGTCGGCGAGAAGCATGATAATCCCGACCATCATGCCCTGCAGCTGTGGCTGCTCGAGGCCTTGGCCGGACGACGGGCACAGGGCAGTCTGCTGCTGGAGATGCTCGAGCCCGATCAGCAGGCGCGGGTGGTGGCGACCCAGGCCGCGTTCGCCGAGGGCCGCGCGCCGGCGGATCTGCCGGCGGCACTGGCCTGGCGCCAGGGCTGGGACTGGGCGCTGTACGGTCCGCTGTTGCACCATGCGCTGGCGCAGCCCTATCCGCTGCTGGCGGCGAATCTGGATACGCAGGAAATTCGCCGCGTCTACGCCGAGCGGCCGGTGCTGTCCGGCACCGCTTCGACCGACGCGCGGGTGCGCGAGGCCTTGCTTGAGCAGATTGGCACCTCCCACTGCGGCCAGCTGCCGGAATCCCAGTGGCCGGCGATGCTCGCCGTCCAGCAGCGGCGGGACCGGCGCATGGCCGAGCGCCTGCTGGCCGCGCCGCAGCCGGCCCTGCTGCTGGCCGGCGCCTACCATGTGCGACGCGATCTGGGGGTACCCCTGCACTTGGCCGATCTCGGTGGGGCGGTCGGCAATATCGTGCTGCTGCTGGCCGAGGGCGGGGAGACGGTGGAGTCGGAAGCCGCCGACTATGTCTGGTACACCCCGGCGACGCCAGCCCGCGACTACTGCGCCGAGATGCGGGCTGCCGACGAGCACAAAAAAAAGACCCGGCAGAGCCGGGTCGAAAACCGTAATTAGCCTGATGAGGAGATAACCTGAAGAGTAGCCGCTCTGTCAGTTTACCGCTGATCTCGCGATCAGTTTTCAAATAATAACGCTTCTCATTTGTTGGTCAAGTGCTGTCTGTGGTTTTTTTCGTCGGAGTTTTTGAATGCCAAGATGCCGAAGACGCCCATCGGGCGCTTTCGGCAGGAAGGGGGAGGGTTTACAGGTCGGGGAGGCGCTTGCGCATACGCGCCACCAAGTCGTCAAGGCTGGCGGCGAGGTGGGTGTCGACCCGCCGGCTGAGCTGCTGTTCGGCTTCGGTCAAGGCCTCGCGGCTGGCCTGCTGCGCCCTGACCACCTCTAGCGTGGCGTCGGACGGGTCCTTGCCTTCGGTCCGGCGTTCTGCGAGCCATTCGGCGATCAGCGCTTCGGGTGCCTGGCAGTCGAGGATCAGGAAGGGGACACCGTTGTCCTCGGCGACCTGCCAGGCGGCCGTGCGCTGTGCCTGCTTCAGGTAGGTCGCGTCGATCACCACCGGAAAGCCGGCCTGCAGGGCGCCGGCGGCCAGGCGGTGCAGATGTTCGTAGGTCGCCGTGCTGGCCTGCGCGTTGTAGATGCCGCTCGCCACCTGGCCTTGGTCGGCCGCCTGCTGCTCGCCGAACAGACGCTTGCGTTCGACGTCCGAACGCAAGCGGATAGCGCCGAACTCTTCCGTCAGGCGCCGGGCAACGTAGCTCTTGCCGACTGCGGAAACTCCGTGGGTGATGGCCAGAAAGCACGAGGGAATGGCGCTGTAACGTTCCGCCAGGCTGGCGTAGTTGCGGTACTGCTGGAGAATGGCGGCGCGCCGCTCGGCGCTCTCTTCCTGCGCCAGGCGGAACAGGCTGACCTTGCCGCGCACCATGGCGCGGTAGGCCTTGTAGAAGTTCAGCAGCGGCAGGGCGGCGTAGTCGCCGGTCAGTTCCAGCCAGCTGCTGACGAAGCGCCAAGAAAGGCCCTTGAGGCCGCGGTCCTCCAGGTCCATGGCGAGAAAGGCGGCGTCGCACGCGACATCGATCAGGCGAAACGGCTCGTTGAACTCGATGCAGTCGAACAGCACGACCTGGCCGTCGAGCAGGGTGGCGTTGCCGAGGTGCAGATCGCCGTGGCATTCACGGATGAAGCCGTCCGCCTTGCGCTGTTCGAGCAGCGGCCGCAGGCGTTCGAAGCTGGTCTCCGCCCAAGCCTCAAGGGCGTCGAGCTGCTGCAGGTCGGCCGGTTCGGCGAGCAGTGGACGGATCTGCTCGAAGTTCTGCCGCACCGGGCTCATCACCGCCTCCGCGCTGCCCAGCGGATGCGCTGCCGGCACCTTCGGCGCGTGCAGGTGGAAGGTGGCGATCCGCTCTGCCAGGGCGTCGATGTGCTCGGGGGCGAGCTCGCCACGGGCCTGCATTTCGCCGAGCAGTTGGCTCTGTGGGAATTGGCGCATCTTCACCACGTATTCGATGACTGGACCTTCGCCGGCCAGCTGCGGGGCGCTCTCGCTGCCGGTGATCGGCAGCACTTCGAGGTAGAGGTCGCGGGTCAGGCGCTGGTTCAGGCGCACCTCCTCCTCGCAGAAGTGCTTGCGTGCCGCCAGCCCGGTGAAGTCGAGGAAGCCGAAGTCGACGGCCTTCTTGAGCTTGTAGGCATGGGGGCCGGTGAGCAGGACCCAGGAGATGTGGGTCTCGATGACCTTGAACTCAGTCACCGCGTGCGGATAAAGCGTGGGGTTCTGCAGGGCGTTGATCAGGGCTTGGCTCACGGTCAGTCCTTGCTGGGGAAGTCTGGGCGAAGGGTCGCATTATGGCCGCTGGGAGCGCCTCTGCAAACCGCCGGTCTGCGCTATCGAGGGTGGGTAAAATGCGTATAATGCGCCGCCATGACACGTACCCGCTCTCCTCAATCGCGCCCCTCCCGCCGCTCCGGCACCCTCCGTTCCTGGTTGGGCTGGACCGCCAAGCTTATTCTGGTCGGTCTGGTGCTGCTGGCTGGTTTTGCCGTCTATCTCGATGCCATGGTGCAGGAGAAATTTTCCGGCAAGCGCTGGACGCTCCCGGCCAAGGTCTATGCCCGGCCGTTGGAGTTGTTCTCCGGTCTCAAGCTGTCGAAGCAGGACTTCCTCACCGAGCTGGATGCCCTCGGCTATCGCCGCGAGGCCATCGCCGGACCGGGCTCGGCTGCCGTGGCCGGCAACACCGTCGATCTGCATACCCGTGGCTTTCGTTTCTATGAGGGCGCGGAGCCGGCCCGGAGGATCCGGGTGCGCTTCTCCGGCGACTATGTTGCCGGACTGAGCGGCGCCAACGGTAGCGACCTGGCCGTCGTGCGGATGGAGCCGCTGCTGATTGGCGGCCTGTACCCGGCGCACAACGAGGACCGCCTCCTGGTCCAGCGCAATGAGCTGCCGCCCTACCTGGTGGAGACCCTGGTGGCGGTGGAGGATCGCGAGTTCTTCAGCCATTTCGGGGTGTCGCCGAAGTCCATTGTCCGCGCCCTGTGGGTCAATGCCGCGGCGGGTGGAGTGGTCCAGGGCGGCAGCACGCTGACCCAGCAGTTGGTAAAGAACTTCTACCTGAGCAATGAGCGCAGCCTGGTACGCAAGGCCACCGAGGCCATGATGGCCGTGCTGCTGGAGCTGCACTACGACAAGGACGAGATTCTCGAGGCCTACCTCAACGAGGTTTTCCTGGGCCAGGACGGCAATCGTGCAGTGCATGGCTTCGGTCTGGCCAGCCAGTACTTCTTCGGTCAGCCACTGGCCGAGCTGCAACTGCATCAGGTGGCCCTGCTGGTGGGCATGGTCAAGGGCCCCACCTATTACAATCCGCGCCGCAACCCCGAGCGGGCCATGGCGCGGCGTAACCTGGTAATCGACCTTATGGTCGAGCAGGGGGTGATCGAGGCCGCGCAGGCCACCGCCGCCAAGCAGAAGCCGCTTGGCGTCACCGCCCGTGGCAGCCTGGCCAACAGCTCCCATCCGGCGTTCCTCGATCTGGTCAAGCGCCAGTTGCGCGAGGATTACCAGGAGGCCGACCTCACCGAGGAGGGGCTTCGCATCTTCACCAGTCTCGACCCGATCCTGCAGAACAAGGCCGAGGCCGCGGTGCGCGATACCTTCAAGCGCATCGGAAAGGGAGGCGATCCGGTCGAGGCGTCGATGGTGGTGAGCAATCCGGAGACCGGTGAGGTGCTGGCCTTGCTCGGCGGCCGCCAGTCGCGCTTCGCCGGCTTCAACCGGGCGCTGGATGCGGTGCGGCCGATCGGTTCGCTGATCAAGCCGGCGATCTATCTCACCGCGCTGGAGCGGCCCAGCCAGTACACCCTGACCAGCTGGCTGGCAGATGTGCCTTTCACGGTGAAAGGCCAGGACGGCCAGCTCTGGCGCCCGCAGAACTACGACCACCAGGCCCATGGCGACATCTATCTCTATCAGGGACTGGCCAATTCCTACAACCTGTCGACCGCCAAGCTCGGTCTCGATCTGGGTGTGCCGAACGTGTTGAAGACGCTGGCGCGTCTGGGCGTCAATCGCGAATGGCCGGCCTACCCGTCGATGCTGCTGGGAGCCGGGGCGTTGACCCCGATGGAAGTGTCCAGCATGTACCTGACCATCGCCAGCGGCGGATTCAACACGCCGTTGCGCGGCATCCGCAGTGTTCTGGCCGCCGACGGCGAGCCGCTCAAGCGCTATCCGTTCCAGATCCAGCAGCGTTTCGAGCCGGGGGCCATCTATCTACTGCAGAACGCTATGCAGCGGGTGATGCGAGAGGGGACGGGGCGCTCGGTCTACAGCCAGTTGCCGCGCTCGCTGAATCTGGCCGGCAAGACCGGCACCACCAATGACTCGCGGGACAGCTGGTTCGCCGGCTTCAGCCAGGATTTGCTGGCGGTGGTCTGGCTGGGCCGCGACGACAACGGCAAGACTCCGCTGACCGGCGCTACTGGTGCCCTGCGGGTCTGGACGGACTTCATGGTCAAGGCTGATCCACTGCCGCTGGACATGCCGGTGCCGGACAATGTCACCCAGGCCTGGGTGGACGCGCGCAGTGGGCTGGGTTCTGAACAGGGTTGTCCGGATGCGGTGCAGATGCCCTATATTCGGGGTAGTGAGCCGCCACTGGGACCCACTTGTGGCCTGCCGCAGGCCCCTGCCGGGAATGTGCAGGATGTGATCGAGAGTGTTCAGGATGTCATGGATTGGGTGCGCGGCTGGTCGAATTGAGCGAAGAGGGTGCCAGGTGAACAGGTGGTTGATTGGTGCAGTGGCGGCAAGCACGCTGCTGAGTGGCTGTGCGACGGTCGAGCGTGGCTCGATTCCGGTAGTCGAGTCGAGTGGTTCGGTTTACGACCGGCAGGAGGGCCGTAGCGCCGGCACGGCCTCTCGTCCTCCGGTGGCGGCGGCACCCCAGGCACCGGTCCCCGCCCAGCAGGATTCCGGGGTGGTGGTGATGGTGCCCGGCGGGAGCGCCGGCTCGGCGCCGATCCAGACCTACCCGGCGTCGGACGCCTCGGGCAGTGTGACGCCGATCGTTTCGCAACCGATCACCGCCACCACCACACCTGGAAGCAACACCGGCTATTCCATGCCCAGCGAGCCGAACGGCGTTCCGGGTGGCAGCTCTACCTCTTCGGGCAGTCTGGCCGCCGACGAGCAGCTAGATGGTCCGATTCTGGCGCTGCTCACCACCGCGCAGCAGGAGCAGGGCAGCGGTAATCTGGAAAGCGCTGCCTCCAGCCTGGAGCGGGCGCAGCGCATCGCCCCGCGCGAGCCGCAGGTGCTCTACCGGTTGGCTGAGGTGCGCCTGGCTCAGGGCGATGCCGCCCAGGCCGAGCAGCAGGCGCGTCGCGCCCTGACCTACGCCAGCGGTCGCCCGGCCTTGCAGGCCAGTCTGTGGGGCTTGATCGCTCAGGCGCGCGAGCGTCAGGGGGATATGGCCGGCGCAGCCCAAGCCCGTGAACGGGCGCGGGTCAATCTGTGATGGATGTGCGTGTCCCGGTACTGGCCGAGCAGCTCCTGTTGATCGAGCGGGAGCTGCGGGTTCTGGGACTGTGGGCACGGCTGCCGCCGAGCGACGAGGCGTTGTCCAGCGAGCAGCCATTCTGTGTTGACGCCCTGGCCTTCGAAGAGTGGCTGCAGTGGATCTTCCTGCCGCGGATGAGGCTGATCCTCGAGAGCGGTGGTGCTCTTCCCGCCGCTTCGGGGATTCGGCCGATGGCCGAGGTGGCCTATTGCGAGCGGCGTGCCGAGATAGGACGTCTGCTGGCATTGCTTGGCGAAGTCGATCGGCTGATTTCGGGCAGGGGCTGAGCGCATCCGACTGGTCAGCGGCAGCTGTGCTCTATGGCTTTTTTCGCCTCGGCAATGCGGGCTTGCCGTTCTTCCTCGGTCAGTCTACGCATTTCTCCATTGATCTGGGCCCGTAGTCTGGGGTTGTTCTCCAGTTGGGTCAGGTTGGCGCGCACGGTTTCGCAATATTCCCTGCGCTTGGTTTCCTGGATGGCGACGTCACGCTTCACCCGGCGCTCGACGGCCTCCTGTTCGGGATCGCTTGACTGTACAGGCGGCAGCCTTTCCAGTGCGGGCAGTCGGGGGGCGAGGGGAGCGGTGCTGAGCGTAGTGCTTGCCTGGTCGTTTGGAGGTTGTTCGCTGAAGTGGGTCACGCCTTGCTTGTCCACCCACGTGTAGACCTGGCCAGCCATGGCGGTTGTGCCCAAGGTGAGCAGCAGGCTAGTGAGGATCATGTGTCTCATGGGGTTTCCTTAAGTCTCGGTAGAGGCGTGTGGCCACTATACCGGAGCGGTAGTGCCCCTCATGGCATCCCGTCACGGCTGCGGAATGGCTGAAAGCCCGAGGC
Organism: Azotobacter armeniacus; assembly: GCF_054779355.1. NCBI lineage: Bacteria > Pseudomonadati > Pseudomonadota > Gammaproteobacteria > Pseudomonadales > Pseudomonadaceae > Azotobacter > Azotobacter armeniacus. The sequence continues at coordinate 4,727 of NZ_BAAGYK010000007.1, read as the reverse complement.
ATCACTTGACTTGACTTGAGTGAATCCGAACAATTCAAGGTTCGCTGCAGTGGGGTTCGCCGCAAGCGGGCTTCAGCTCAGCAGACATGAGGCGTCATCCACGCCGACCTGAGACACCCGCAACGCGTTACCTCGCGCTGGGTGGGAGAATCCTGCAACACACTCCGGGCCTCCCGATACTTGCTCGACAGCGCTGCGTAGGCGGCGACAACCGTCGCTCATGCCTGTTTGGCAGTAACCTATTCAGGCCGCTCGGTCGCGGGCGGCAATCTGGCGTTCTAGAGGTGAACAACGTGGAGCTTTTATCCGGCGCTGAAATGGTCGTCCGCTTCTTGCGCGACGAAGGCGTTAAGTACATCTACGGATATCCGGGCGGTGCCCTTCTGCACATCTACGATGCCCTGTTCAAGGAGAAGGAAGTCACCCATATCCTGGTCCGTCACGAGCAGGCGGCCACCCACATGGCCGATGGCTATGCCCGTGCCACCGGCAAGGCCGGTGTGGTGTTGGTGACCTCGGGGCCCGGTGCGACCAATGCCATCACCGGCATCGCTACCGCCTACATGGACTCCATTCCGATGGTGGTGATCTCCGGACAGGTGCCGAGCAACATGGTCGGCAGCGACGCCTTCCAGGAAACCGACATGATCGGCGTTTCCCGCCCGATCGTGAAGCATAGCTTTATCGTCAAGCATCCCTCGGAAATTCCCGAGGTGCTGAAGAAGGCTTTCTACATCGCCGAGACCGGCCGGCCCGGTCCGGTGGTGGTGGACATTCCGAAGAACATGGGCGATCCGACCCAGAAGTATGAGTATGTCTATCCGAAGAAGGTCAAGCTGCGCTCCTACAGCCCGGCGCTGCGTGGTCACTCCGGGCAGATTCGCAAAGCCGTAGAGGTGCTCCTGGCGGCCAAGCGCCCTGTACTCTACTCTGGTGGCGGCGTGATCATGGGCGGGGCTGCCGCCCAGCTCACCGAGCTGGCGCAGATGCTCAACCTGCCGGTGACCAATACCCTGACGGGCCTGGGTGGGTATCCGGGCAACGACCGGCAATTCCTCGGCATGCTTGGCATGCACGGCAGCTACACCGCCAACCTGGCGATGCACCATTCCGACGTGATCCTCACCGTCGGTGCGCGCTTCGATGACCGGGTGGTCAACGGGGCGGCCAAGTTCTGCCCGAACGCCAAGATTATCCATGTCGACATCGATCCGGCGTCGATTTCCAAGACCATTAAGGCTGATGTTCCGATCGTCGGGCCAGTCGACAGCGTGCTCACCGAGATGATCTCCATCGTCCAGGAAATTGGCGTGATGCCGCAAAAGGATGTCGTGGCCAACTGGTGGAAGCAGATCGACGAGTGGCGCGGTACACGCGGCTTGTTCCCCTACGACAAGGGCGACGGCAGCATCATCAAGCCGCAGACTGTGATTGAGACCTTGTGCGAAGTCACGAGGGGAGATGCCTATATCGCTTCCGACGTAGGTCAGCATCAGATGTTCGCGGCCCAGTACTACAAGTTCGCCAAGCCCAATCGTTGGATCAATTCCGGCGGTCTCGGGACCATGGGCTTCGGTTTCCCGGCCGCGATGGGTGTCAAGCTGAACTTTCCCGAGGCCGATGTGGCCTGCGTGACGGGGGAGGGCAGCATCCAGATGAACATCCAGGAAATGTCGACCTGTCTGCAGTACGACCTGCCGGTGAAGATCGTCAACCTGAATAATGGCGCGCTGGGCATGGTCCGCCAGTGGCAGGACATGCAGTACAACAGCCGCTATTCCCATTCCTATATGGAGTCGCTGCCTGACTTCGTCAAGCTGGCCGAGGCCTATGGCCACGTCGGCATGCGCGTCACCAACCTGAAGGATCTCAAGCCGAAGATGGAAGAGGCCTTCGCCATGAAGGACCGCCTGGTGTTCTTAGACATCGCGGTGGATACCAGCGAGCACGTCTACCCAATGCAGATCAGGGACGGCGCGATGCGTGACATGTGGCTGAGCAAGACGGAGCGGACCTGAGCATGCGACATATCATTTCCCTGCTGCTGGAAAACGAGCCTGGTGCTCTGTCCCGTGTGGTCGGCCTGTTCTCGCAGCGCAACTACAACATCGAGACCCTCACCGTGGCTCCCACCGAGGATCCGACCCTGTCGCGCCTGACGCTGACCACCGCCGGACAAGACGAGGTGATCGAGCAGATCACCAAGAATCTCAACAAGCTAATCGAAGTGGTCAAGTTGGTGGACCTGTCCGAGAGTGCGCACATCGAGCGCGAGCTGCTGCTGGTCAAGGTCAAGGCCACTGGTGCCCAGCGCGCCGAGATCAAGCGCACCACCGACATTTTCCGTGGGCAGATCGTCGATGTCACCAGTAGCGTCTATACCATTCAGCTCGCCGGAACCAGTGACAAGCTGGACAGCTTCCTGCATGCCATCGGCATTTCCTCGGTCCTCGAAACCGTGCGCAGTGGCGTCACTGGTATCGCCCGTGGCGATAAAGTACTCACCATTTAGCAAATGGCCGTACCGGGCCAGATAACAGGGGTAACCTCATGAAAGTGTATTACGACAAAGATTGCGACCTTTCCATTATCCAAAGCAAAAAGGTTGCCATCATCGGTTACGGTTCCCAAGGTCATGCGCACGCCTGCAACCTGAAGGATTCCGGTGTCGATGTCTGCGTCGGTCTGCGTGCCGGTTCCGCTTCGGTAGCCAAGGCCGAAGCCCATGGTCTGACCGTGAAGAGTGTAAAGGACGCCGTCACCGCTGCCGACGTGGTGATGATCCTGACTCCCGACGAGTTCCAGGGCCGTCTGTACAAGGAGGAGATTGAGCCGAATCTGAAGAAGAGTGCAACCCTGGCGTTCGCTCATGGCTTCTCCATCCACTACAACCAAGTGGTGCCGCGTACCGACCTCGACGTGATCATGATCGCGCCGAAGGCTCCGGGTCACACCGTGCGTTCCGAGTTCGTGCGTGGCGGCGGCATCCCGGACCTGATTGCCGTCTACCAGGATGCCTCCGGCAATGCCAAGAATGTAGCCCTGTCTTATGCCTGCGGCGTTGGCGGCGGTCGTACCGGCATCATCGAGACTACCTTCAAGGATGAGACCGAAACCGACCTGTTTGGTGAGCAGGCCGTGCTGTGTGGTGGTTGCGTCGAATTGGTCAAGGCCGGTTTCGAGACTCTAGTGGAGGCTGGCTACGCGCCAGAGATGGCCTACTTCGAGTGCCTGCATGAGCTGAAGCTGATCGTCGACCTGATGTTCGAGGGTGGCATCGCCAACATGAACTACTCAATCTCCAACAACGCTGAGTACGGTGAGTATGTAACCGGTCCGGAAGTGATCAATGAGCAGTCCCGCCAGGCCATGCGCAATGCCCTGAAGCGTATCCAGAATGGCGAATACGCCAAGATGTTTATCACCGAAGGCGCTGCCCACTATCCGTCGATGACTGCCTATCGCCGCAATAATGCCGCGCATGGCATCGAAGTGGTAGGTGAGAAGCTGCGTACCATGATGCCTTGGATCGCGGCCAATAAAATCGTCGACAAGACCAAGAACTAAGGCCGGAAGATGCAATAAAAGGACGCGGCTTCGGCCGCGTTTTTTCGTTGGGATCGGGCTTCTGGTATAAAGTCTGATGGAACGGAGTGCCTGCGGACGTGCATTGCAGGCATCGGCTAGAAACTCTTTCTGAACCTGCAAGGTATTGTTCATGAGCGAACACCCGGAGGAGCCCAATAAGGGACCCGCAGCTGAAAGCCTGTTACCTATCGACGAGCACATCGAAGAAGGGCGGGACGCGGAGGGGCACAAGGTCCGCCATCGCGGTATCTATTTGCTGCCTAATCTGTTCACCACGGCCAATTTGTTTGCTGGCTTCTATTCCATTGTGAATGCAATCAATGGAAATCTGTACGTGGCTGCGGCTGCGGTCTTCGTTGCGATGGTGCTGGATAGCCTGGATGGTCGCGTGGCCCGCCTGACCAATACGCAGAGCGCGTTCGGGGCCGAGTACGACTCGCTTTCCGACATGGTGGCCTTTGGTCTGGCGCCGGCCATTCTTGCCTTCGAGTGGGCGCTGAGCAGCATGGGCAAGGTCGGCTGGATGGTCGCGTTCATCTATGTGGCTGGGGCGGCCTTGCGCCTGGCGCGTTTTAATACCCAGGTCGGCAAGGCCGACAAGCGCTTCTTCATTGGTTTGGCCAGTCCGGCGGCGGCGGGTGTGGTTGCTGGTACTGTCTGGGCCTTCAGTGATTTCGGCATTCAGGGTTCGAACATTGCTTCCTTGGTTGCCCTGCTGGTGGCAGGCACGGGCATGCTGATGGTCAGCAACGTCAAGTATTACAGCTTCAAGGATCTGGACCTCAAGGGGCGGGTGCCTTTTGTCGCCATTCTGGTGGTTGTACTGGTCTTCGCTGTAGTTTTCAGCGATCCACCGCGGATCCTGCTGCTGATTTTCCTTGCATATGCGGCTTCCGGTCCTGTGCAGTATCTACTGCAATGGTGGCGTCGAAAGCGAGTCGGCTGAGGTCGCTCCTTCATATAAAGTGGGGGCTGACTCGCTTGTATCGAGTCGGATGGCCTCAATATGTCCGGCTTTATTCGGGAAGAAGATTTCAATTTTATGTTGACGCCGAAAACTGACGCCCTATAATGCGCCCACTTCCCGAGCAGGGGTCTGCAGAAGTCCTTGAAAATCAAGGGTTTGCCTGCTGGCGCTG